>JBLHNX010000006.1:0-23789 GCA_047622125.1 Paracoccaceae bacterium
CGCGCGATATAGCCCATGCCATAAAGCGCGATCGTCAGCACCGGCAGGAATATGTTTTCAAAGGTGGCATCATCCATCGCCGATGTGGCCGTGCCCTTGAACCACTGCATCCCAAAGGTGCCGGTGGCAAACACGGCAATGAACACGACACCCGATACATATTCAGGCGTGGCCGTGGAAATAATAGAGACCGTAGAGAGCGAACGATCAAGTCGCGAGCCTTCACGCATCCCTGCCAACACACCGATAATCAGTGCGCCGGGGATCATAAGCATTAGAACAAAGCCCATCAATTTGCCGGTCAGGCCCAGTCGCGTGCCGATAATGTTGCTCACATCATCCCTAAAGACCGTGGACTGCCCCCAATCGCCTTGCAACACACCGCAGAACGTCGCGGTGGTGTCATCGGGTGCAGTGCCCGACGGCGCACAACGCCCGCGCACGGTGCCATCCGCGGCCTCGATAACGTAACCCGGCAACACGCCAAGCCATTCACCGTATTTCACCAGCGTTGGCTGGCCATATCCACGATTTTCAAGCCAGCTGACCACGGCTTCGTCCGACATGCGGGCGTTACCTTGGGTCTTGGCAAGTTTTTCGAGGTTCGGAAAAAGGTTGGTGAGCCAGAACACGATAAATGTCAGGCAAAGTGCAGTGAGGATCATCACCCCAAGGCGGCGTAAGATAAACAGTCCCATTTAGTCCCCTGTTGGTCAGAGCAGCGGGCCAATGCCCGTCTTTTTTGTGCGACCCCTTTGTGGGATCTGCAATTGGAAAGGGCCGCGCCAGTTGTGGCGCGGCCCTTCGGTCTTTTAGGCAGCAAAGCCGATCTTGTAATACTGCGGCAGATACGCGATGTGCATATCCCAGCCGACCAGACCCGGACGGGCGTGGCGGTAGATCGAGCGCCAGTATGGCTGGATCGTCACACCTTCGTCGACCATGATCGCCTGCAATTTGGCCATCACAACGCTACGGGCATCCGCATCGGCAATACCGTTTGCTTCGTCCAGCAGCGCGTCAAATTCGGCATTCGCAAAGCCGGATTCGTTCCAGGCTTCACCCGAGCGGTAGGCAAGGGCAAGGATCTGGGTGCCAAGCGGGCGGTGGTTCCAGTTCGTGGAGGAGAACGGGTACTTCGTCCAATCGTTCCAGAACGTCGAGCCAGGAATGATGGTCCGCTTCACGTTGAAACCGGCGTCGCGCATCTGCGCGGCAACCGCATCGTTAGTGTTACGCAGCCAGTCATCGTCGATCGAAATCAGATCGAACTCATAGTCCTGCATGCCAGCTTCGGTCAGCAGGGCAAGCGCGCCCTCTGGATCATTTGGCGTGCCTGGTACGTCAGCCCATTCAGGGTGCATTGGACCAACGTGCTGGTTGCGTGCCGGTTGGCCGCGACCTGCATAGCCCAGTTCAAGGCAGACATCGTTGCTGACGGCCATCGCGATGGCTTTGCGCACACGGACGTCACCATAAGGCTTGATGCCGTCGACTTCGGCCAGTTGGTTTGGACGTACAACCAATGTCGCACCAGATGCGATTTCCGAACGTTCCCAACCCAGACCATCGATCACTTCGACAAAGTCGCCGGTGGTTTCATAGATCAAGTCGATCTCGTCAGACGCAACTGCAGCAGCGTGCGAAGATGGGTCGGTGCCGTAATCAATAAACTCGATCCGGTCGAGATAGGCGCCTTGGCCTTCTGCGTAGCCCCACCATTCATGGCCTTCATTACGGACGACAACCGCCTTTACACCAACTTCGATGCTTTCTGGCAGGTAAGGACCGGTACCGATTGGCGTGGACATCATGTCTTCGACGTTGTTGTCGGCATGGGTGATCGCAGCAGGATAGTCGGACATGCCCGCAATCAGCGAAATGTCAGCCGCAGGCAGGTTCAACTGAACGGTGTGGCTATCGATGACTTCGATCGCACCGTCAGCAGCCTTGTCGGTTGCGGAGTCGATCAGGATCGCAAAACGACCAGCCATTGAATTGCCTTCAACAGCCTTGTCACACCAGCCAGCGATATTGCGCGCAACATCTTCAGCAGTGAAATCGTCGCCGTTGTTCCACTTTACACCCTGACGGACGTTCAGTGTATAAGTCTTGGCGTCGGCGCTGACATCCCAGCTTGCCAACAGGCGGGGCTCAAACGACCCGTCCGAGTTGTATTCAACCAGATATTCCAGCCAGTTGGATGCGACGTGTGCGATCTCGGACCAATCGAAAGTGCGTGGATCTTTCATCGCGTAAACAGGCATCTGAACACGCAATGTGCCGCCTTGCTGGGCGTGGGCCGCAGCATGAACCGGCGCAGACAGGCCAAGCAGACCATAAGCGCCAGCAGCAGTAACGCCAACAGCAGTGGTGCGCGAAATGAATTCACGGCGGCTCAGTTTGCCAGCCTTTGCATCGCGCGCGTAAATCTCCGCGGCGGGGTGCATCGGTTTACCGGAAAGGGTTGGGTGCGTCATTCGTTTCTCCCTGTGACACTTCATTATTCGTAAGTGGCGGGCATCGCTGCAGCTGCGCCATTCTTGGCACCGACCATTACGGTCCACCCCCACTTAGACGCGCATTCGGCACGTTTTTAGCTGTGCGGTCAATGCATGGTTTCAGCAATTAACGTCACGTTTGCGACATTCGCAGAGGACAAAAGCGACATCAGCCCAATTGATGCGGATTTACTGCATTGCGGCCAAGGTCGCCGCGACGCAGCATCGCGCCCCTTTTTTCTAAAGGGTTGCGTGGTTTGCCATCGGGCCTTTGCGGCGAAATTCGGATGGGGTCATACCGGCCTGCGCCTGAAAGCTGCGGGTGAAATAGGCCGCCGAGGCAAACCCAAGTTCAGCCGCGATCTGTTGTACCGGCACTTTGGTCTGGCGCAGTTGCACACGGGCCTCAAACAAGATGCGCTCATTAAGCAGCGCCAGCGATGATCTGGAACAACTCGCCTTGCAGCACCGTGTCAGGTGGGTCGGAGTGACACCAAGTGCTGCCGCATAATCGGCAACGCCCTTGTGGCGGCGAAAATCGCGTTCGATCAAATCCGTATAGGCTGCGACCAATCGTGCAGCGGCTGTATTTTGGCGCGCGTTGTTTTGTTCAACGCCAGTAATTTGACGCTCAAAGTACACCGACAACAGCCCTGCATGATAATGTGCAGCACGCGCATGCCCAGGGCGCTCGCTTTTGAGTTCCCGTTCCAGATTGTCGAACAGGATCGCCAGTTCCTTTTGCATCACCACATCACGCAGACGCACGTGCATTTCATCTTCGGGCCACTCGCTCGCCATGGCTGCTGGAATTGTCACCATTTGGCCGAAGACCGTCGGGCCAACCTCGAACCCATACATCGTATGCGCAGGAATAAAGATCAGGTTGTTGGGACCATAGCCACTGGTCAGCCCTGCGACTGTGATCCGCCCTTGTCCCCTGTTGATGAATATCAGGCGTGGCGTGTCATGGCTGCGCATCGCCTCGGTGCGCCAACGGCCATGATGGGAATTCTGGGCGACAGTCGTAAGGGCCAGCGCATTAAGGGTGGGAGTTGTCATGAATCGGTCCAAATGTTGTAATAGTGAAACTTTGAGCCGTAACTTGTAGAAATTCAACCTTCAATTTGTCGTAAAGGTATAAGTCCTGTGGGTAACCCTGTGGATAATCTCTGTGCTACTTTGGCGCTGGCAGCGAAATGTGCCGCCATTCCTGCATCTTAGAGCGCAGCCAAGTGCGTTGCCGTTTCGCGTATTGACGACTCGCGATAATCGCGCGCTCGGATGCGTCCTCAAGGGTCATCTCGCCGCGGATATGGGCGATCAATTCTGCCGCACCGATGGCTTTGGACGATGCATGCTCCGGGCTCCAGCGGGGCGCCATCGCGCGGGCCTCGTCCAAGGCACCGCTTTGCAGCATCAGGCCAAAACGGCGCGCAATGCGGGCATTTAGCCAGTCGGGATCGGGGCTTAGCGCCAACGCGGTGGCATCTTCCAAGGGTAACAGCGGCGGCGGCGTGTTGTCTTGCCACAGGGCAATGCTGCGGCCTGTGGTTTCTTGCACTTCCCATGCGCGTTGCACACGGGCGCGGTTGTTTGTGTCGATCCGGCCAAGCGTGTCCGCGTCCAATGCCGCCAGCAAAACATCAAGCGTCAGATCGGTCGCACGGGCCCGCAAATCGTCGGGCGTTGCTGGAATATCAGCCAAACCTTGCGTCAGAGCCATAAAATTAAGGCCCGTGCCCCCGACGATGATCGGGCGCGCGCCGCTTTGAATGAATGGCGTCACGTCGCGCAGCCAATGGCCGACAGAATAAGGCGCATCAAAAGGCACATGGCCGTAAAGCGCGTGGGGTACCAAAGCCACATCTGCCGTCGATGGGCGCGCCGTCAGCACCCGCCAGCCGTCAAACACCTGCAAGGCATCCGCGTTTACGATCACGCCGCCCTGGTCTTGGGCGATTTGCAATGCCAGCGCCGATTTGCCGCTCGCAGTCGGGCCAAAGATCAGCACAGGGCGATCGGCAGGAATTGTGGTCAAATCAATCAATTGGGTCGCCTTTCACGTCGCGGGATCAAGAAACTTGGGGCAGGGCGCGTATTTCAGCCAACCAGCCATTGAACAGAGCCACGGTTTGCGACATTTTAGCCGGTGCCGCAATAATCCAAAGGACACTGCCATGTCAGACGCCGAAAAAGTCAACTTTAAACGGGTTATGCTCAAGATTTCCGGCGAGGCGCTGATGGGGGATCAGGGGTATGGGCTGCATCCCCCGACAGTTGAACGCATCGCCCGCGAAGTGAAGATCGTTCACGACATGGGCGTCGAGATTTGCATGGTGATCGGCGGCGGCAACATTTTTCGCGGCCTTCAGGGCTCGGCCCAAGGGATGGAGCGGACCACGGCTGACTATATGGGCATGTTGGCCACAGTGATGAACGCGCTAGCCATGCAAAGCGCGCTTGAAGGGCAGGGGATCCACACCCGCGTGATTTCCGCGATCCGCATGGACGAAGTGGCAGAACCCTATATTCGCCGCCGCGCCGTGCGACACCTTGAAAAGAAACGCGTTTGTATCTTTGCAGCAGGCACCGGAAACCCCTATTTTACAACGGATACCGCCGCCACGCTGCGCGCCAATGAAATGGCCTGCGAGGCGATCTTTAAGGGCACCAAAGTGGATGGTGTTTATGACAAAGACCCCGCCAAACATGACGACGCCAAACGCTATGACACAATCACCTATGACGCGGTTCTTGCCCAGCACCTTGGGGTGATGGACGCCAGCGCGATTGCACTGGCGCGCGAAAACAATCTGCCGATTGTGGTGTTTTCCTTGGATGAACCGGGCGGATTTCGCGGAATTCTGGACGGGTCGGGAACGTTTACGACCGTTAAGGATTAGGCGCGGCGCACCGTAAACCTGCGCAAACTTTGCACAGGTGTTGTATACAAATCACCCGTCCTGCAGCTATAGCAGGGCAACCAAGGCAAAAAGAGCATAAGATATGTCCGACGATTTCCTTCTTGATACCGATGATCTGCAACGCCGTATGGATGGCGCAATCGCCAATCTGCGCACCGAATTTGCGTCCTTGCGCACGGGGCGCGCGTCGTCCTCGATGCTGGAGCCTGTGATGGTGGATGCCTACGGGTCTATGACTCCAATCAATCAGGTCGGCACCGTGAACGTGCCCGAACCGCGGATGGTGACGATCAACGTTTGGGACAAGGGCCTTGTTGGTAAAGTCGAAAAAGCGATCCGCGAAAGCGGGCTGGGGATAAATCCTCAGTTAAACGGCACGATTATTATGCTGCCGATCCCCGAATTGAACGAAGAACGACGCACACAGCTGACCAAAGTTGCCGGAAGCTACGCCGAACACGCCCGTGTTTCTGTGCGCAACGTGCGCCGTGACGGGATGGACCAGATCAAAAAAGCCAAGGGCGATGGCATGTCCGAGGACGACCAGAAGCTTTGGGAGGACGAGGTGCAGGACATGACCAACACCTATATCAAGCAAATCGACGATAACCTTGAGACCAAGCAAGCCGAGATCATGCAGGTGTAACGCGCAATTTGAAACGCCCGGTGGGGCATTTCGCGCGATAAAGGGCTAAGCCCGCAATGGGACTGTGCGGTAAAAAGTAATCAGGAGGCCACCTTGGCCAAAGACACGAGCCAGACCGGACCCAAACATGTCGCCATTATTATGGATGGCAACGGTCGCTGGGCTACGCAGCGCGGTCGCCCGCGCTTGTTCGGACACCATGCGGGTGCCAAACGTGTGCGCGATATCGTCGAAGCCTGCCCTGATCTTGGTGTTAAGTACCTGACAATATTCGCATTTTCCACCGAGAACTGGAAGCGGACCCAAACCGAAGTCGCGGGTCTGATGAAGCTGTTTCGCCGCTATATCGAACGCGAGTCACGGGCCTTGCTGAAAAACGGCGTGCGGGTGCGGTTCATTGGTGATCGTGTGCGTTTGGATGACAAGCTGGTATCGCTGATGGACGAGCTTGAATTGCTGACGGCGGGCAACGACCTTGTGCATCTGACTGTTGCAATCAATTACGGCGGGCGCGATGAAGTCACCCGTGCCGCCAAGCGCCTTGCTTATGACATCGAGCAAGGCAAGCTGACCCATAATGACGTCGATGCGGAAACGCTGGCCAAATATCTTGATACTCATGTGCTGCCCGACCCCGATCTGGTGATCCGCACCAGTGGCGAAGCACGAGTGAGCAACTTTCTGCTCTGGCAAACTGCCTATAGCGAATACGAATTTGTCGACACGCTTTGGCCCGATTTTACACCTGCCGAATTTGCCAAGGTCTTGGCAAGTTATGGCACTCGTGACCGCCGGTATGGTGGGGTAAAGGCTTGATATGAAAGATGAAACTGCTGCCCAATCTGGAAAATGGGGTGACCTGACTGTGCGTCTGGCATCGGGCGCTGTGATGGCGTTTATCGGCGTGGTTGCGATTATTGTAGGCGGCATCTGGTTTCAGATGCTCGCGGTGTTCGTCACGGCTGTGATGGTCTGGGAGTTGTGGAAAATGATCCACCCCGAGGCCGTGACCTCGGGGATGCTATTGGCGGCTGGGGTCGCCAGTATCTTGTCCGCGCAAGTCTTTGGCCCGACAGAAAACTATGAATTCCTGATCCTGTTCCTCGTAGTGCCGCTGATCGGTGCGATTGCTTTACCGCACGAGCGGCTGACCTTCTTTATCTTCGCTTTGGCGCTTCAGATCGCCGGTTGGGGGTTGGTGCATTTCCGCATAGATTACGGCTTCTTATGGCTTCTTTGGCTGGTTTTGGTCGTTATGGTCACGGATATTTTCGGCTATTTTGCCGGACGGATGCTGGGGGGGCCCAAATTCTGGCCGACGGTCAGTCCGAAAAAGACCTGGAGCGGTACAGTTGCAGGCTGGATTGCCGCCGCGATTGTCGGTCTGCTGTTCATGCAATTCACCGATGTTACATGGGTGATCTTGCCGATCTCTATGGTCGTGTCTTTTGCGGGGCAGATGGGTGATATTGGCGAAAGCGCACTGAAACGGCGGATGAAGGTCAAGGATAGCTCGACCCTGATTCCCGGCCATGGGGGGCTATTTGACCGCTTTGATGCGCTGCTTGGCGCGTCCTTGTTCATGCTGGCAGTTGCCGAAGTGTTCAACGTCCCCGGAGCCGCCTTTTGACGCGACGGATTAGTATTCTTGGCGCGACCGGATCAATCGGTCAGAACACGCTTGACCTGATCAAGCGTGACCCCGACAGCTATGACGTTGTTGCCCTGACGGGCGGTCGTAACGTTGTGCAATTAGCAAGCGATGCCATTGCGTTACGGGCCGATATTGCAGTGATCTCCGATGAAACATTGCTGCATAAATTGCGCGATGCTTTGGCCGGAAGCGGGGTTGAGGCTGCAAGCGGCGCGAGTGCCCTGAACGATGCCGCAAGCCGGCCAGCCGATTGGATCATGTCTGCAATTGTTGGTGCAGCTGGCCTTGCACCGGGGTGGCGCGCGCTGGAACAGGGCACGACCTTGGCGCTGGCCAATAAGGAATCGCTGGTCACCGCTGGCCCGATCCTGATGCAGCATGCCGCCCGTCACGGCGCGCGTATCCTGCCCGTGGACAGCGAACATTCTGCCGTATTTCAAGCGCTGGTCGGCGAGGATATTGCCGCCGTGGAACGGATTATCATTACCGCATCTGGTGGCGCGTTTCGCGACCTTCCGATTGCGGCACTGAACACTGTCACAGTGGCCCAGGCGTCATCACACCCCAATTGGGATATGGGCCAACGGATCACGATTGATTCCGCCTCGATGTTCAACAAAGCGTTGGAGCTGATTGAAACCAAAGAGTTTTTTGGCGTCCGTCCTGACCAAATCGAAACCATCGTGCATCCTGAAAGCCTGATCCACGCGCTTGTCGGGTTCAACGATGGCGCGCTGATGGCCCATGTCGGTCCGCCCGATATGCGTCACGCAATCGGCTATGCGCTACATTGGCCGCAGCGGCGCGACCTACCGGTGGCGCGACTTGATCTTGCACAGATCGGTCAGCTTAATTTTCGCGCCCCTGACAGTGACCGCTATCCAGCGTTGGCCCTTGCGGCCCGTGTGATGGAGGAGGGTGGTCTGACAGGTGCCGCCTTTAACGCCGCCAAGGAACGCGCGCTGGACGGGTTTATCGCTGGCGAGATTGGCTTTATGGACATGGCGCGCGTTGTTGCCGTTGCGTTAGACAAAATGTCGGCCCATGACGGGCTGCAAAAAGCCACTATGTCATTAGATACGGTGCTTGAAATAGACAGGCTTGCCCGCGTTCGCGCAGGCGAAGTGATTGCACAGATAGGAACTTAAGACCTTGGACATGACCCAGATTCTTCCGCAGTTTGGCGGTGCCGCCTTTACGATTATCGCCTTTGTTGTGGCTCTTTCTATCATCGTGGCGATCCACGAATATGGTCACTACATCGTTGGACGCTGGACCGGCATCTATGCCGAGGTGTTCAGCCTTGGCATCGGTCCGGTTTTATTTTCGCGCGAAGATAAACACGGGACGCGCTGGCAAATTGCTGCTCTGCCGTTTGGCGGGTATGTCAAATTTCTGGGCGATGCCAATGTCGCAAGCGTCGGCGCGACCGATGACGCCAAAACAGAGCGTAACACCATGGCTGGCGCCCCGCTTTGGGCGCGTTCGGCAACAGTTGTTGCGGGTCCATTGTTCAATTTTGCCCTATCGATTCTGATCTTTGCGACCGTCATGGTGTTTAGTGGCCGCGCCTCTGATCCGCTCACCATGGATGAAGTGCGCGCATTGCCCGAATCTTATATGATGGAGCTGGAGCAGGGCGATGAAATCCTGTCGATTGCGGGCCAAGACACGCCCGTGCTTGCAGACTTTGACGGCTTTATTGATAGCTTGCCGATTGAGCCCACGCTTGAATATCGCGTGCTGCGCGACGGGCAAGACATCACAGTGCGGGCCCCTTATCCATATCCGGCGATGATTCTTGCGTTGAACCCGCAATCAGCCGCCTTTGACATCGACATGAAGGTCGGTGACGTGATCACGGCGATCGATGGCGCGCCGATCTTTGCCTTTTCGCAACTACAAGAGGCCGTGGCCGCGTCCCAAGGGCGTCCGCTTCTGGCAACGGTGTGGCGCAGCGGCGAAATGATCGACTTTACGCTGGCCCCGCGCAGCGTTGATCTGCCGATGCCCGAAGGTGGTTTTGAAACCCGGTATCTGATTGGCGTCTCAGGCGGGCTTTTCTTTGAGGCTCAAACCGAATCCGTGGGTCCGGTCACGGCACTTTGGTCGGGTGTGAAACAGGTCTGGTTCATTATTAAGTCGTCACTTTCGGGCCTATGGCACATGATTACCGGCGCAATTTCATCATGTAACCTGTCCGGCCCGATCGGGATTGCCCAGACAAGCGGTGCCATGGCCAGCCAGGGGGCAAGCAGCTTTATCTGGTTCGTGGCCGTGCTTTCGACGGCGGTAGGGCTGTTGAACCTGCTGCCAGTGCCGGTGCTAGATGGCGGTCACCTAATGTTTCACGCCTACGAGGCCGTGACGGGCAAGATGCCCAGCAATACCGCTTTGCGGATACTTATGGCTGTGGGACTGTCGTTGATCCTGTCGCTGATGGTCTTTGCGATTGCCAATGATCTATTCCTTTGCCCTTAAGAAACAGTTGATAATTGCCGCAGTCGTTTCGCAGTCGCGCCACCTTTGCGCCATATTTGCGGTCCACAACTATGGAAAGAATTATTCATAGGGGTTTCCCATGCAGACTATTGCTTCTGGTTATCGCGGATTGTCACTGTTGATCGACATCAACTGGGACCGTATCCTGTATCTGGCGACCATCGTTGGTGCGCTGTGGGTCGGGGCATATCTCGGCACGGTTTACCTTCCCGGCTAGGCTGACATACCTCTTTTAGTGTAGTTAGAACGCGCAACCACAAGGTTGCGCGTTCTTGCGTTTTGACAAGGCCGCTTATTCCCGATACTTGAAACGTACTTGGGATGTCGAAACAGGCGGAAAAAATGAGCAGCGCAATCGCACACAAAGTGGCGAAAATCCACACACCACTACAAAAAGTAATTTTCCTTTCGGTTCTGATGCTTGCAATGGCTTTTGCGGCCATAGCACAGGCTCAGACCTTTCGGTTTGGTTCCGTAGTCGTCGAAGGGAACCAGCGGATAGAGACCGCAACGATCCTGACATACGCAGGAATCACTAGCGGAGAAACCGTTTCAGCCGGTGCCGTGAACGATGCCGCACAGCGTATTCGCGCCACAGGGTTGTTTGAGAGCGTCGATCTGGTGCCTTCGGGCAACAGGCTGGTGATCACGGTTGTTGAGTATCCAACGGTCAGCCAGATCAATTTTGAAGGCAATTCGCGACTGTCGGACGATGAGCTGTCAGTTGTCGTGCGGTCGCGCGCGCGCCGCGTCTATAGCCCATCACAGGCTGAACAGGACGTTGCCGCGATCACCGAAGCATACGCGCAGCAGGGCCGTATCAACGCGACCGTTACGCCGCGTATCATCCGGCGCAGCGACAACCGCGTCGATCTGGTATTTGAAGTTTTTGAAGGTGGCGTGTCCGAAGTGGGCCGTATCGGCTTTGTCGGTAACCGTAGCTATTCTGATCGTCGGTTGCGCGGCGTGCTTGAAACCAAGCAGGTAGGCATTTTCCGCGCAATTATTTCGCGTGATACGTTCGTTGCCGACCGTGTCGACTTTGACCAGCAAGTGCTGAGCGATTTCTACCGCTCGCGCGGCTATGTCGATTTTCAGGTGCAAAACGTTGACGTGTCTCTGACCCGCGAACGCGATGCTTATCTGATCACTTTCAACATCCAAGAAGGACAGCGCTTCCGGTTTGGCAATGTGTCGGTGATCTCGGAAATCGAAGAAGCAGATTCGGTTGTTTTCGAGGACGCGCTGCGTTTGCGCTCGGGCAGCTATTATTCCCCGACCGCGATTGAAACCAACATCGCCCGCATCGAACGTCTGGCCATCCGTCAGGGGATCAACTTTATGCGGGTCGAGCCGCGGATTACCCGTAACGACCGTGACCTGACGTTGGATATTGAATTCGTTCTCGTGCGCGGCGACCGCATTTTCGTCGAACGTATCGACATCGAAGGAAACAACACGACGCTTGACCGTGTGGTCCGTAACCAATTCACCGCGGTCGAAGGTGATCCGTTCAATCCACGCGAAATCCGCCAAAGTGCCGAACGCATTCGCGCCTTGGGCTATTTCGTCAATGCAGATGTTGACGCGCGCGAAGGGTCTTCGCCTGATCAGGTCGTGATTGATGTGAACGTCGAAGAGGGGCCAACAGGCTCGCTATCGTTTGGTGGTAACTTCTCGTCGGATAACGGTCTTTCGCTTCTGGCAAGCTTCAGGCAGCGTAACTTCCTTGGTCGCGGCCAGTCGCTCAGCTTTGAGTTGGCGGCGGGCCAAGACACTCAGGACCTTAGCTTTAGCTTCACCGAGCCAAACTTCCTGGCGCGTGATCTTAGCTTCGGGCTTGGGTTGAACTATGGTCAAACTGATAACGCCAATGCGCTTTATGATACGCAATCCTTTAATTTCCGCCCTTCATTTGCCTTTCCGGTTAGCGAAAATGCTCGTTTGTCGGTGTTCTATAGCTATGACTACACCGACATTATGAATGCCGATCCTCTGAGCAGTTCAATCATTCAGGCCGATGCCTTGCTTGGTGGCATAGGTACGAATTCGATCGGTTACTCTTTCAGCTATGACACGCGACGCACGGGGCTGAACCCCGACGCGGGTGTCCTACTGCGCTTTGGTCAAGAATTCGGTTTTGGCGATAGCCGGTACATCAAGACGTCGGCCGAGGCGACGGCGCAAACGTTGGTCTTGAATGGCGATGTGACGTTGCAGGCCACGATTGAGGGCGGCGCGTTGATCTATCAAGATGGCCAAAGCCGGATCACCGACCGCTACTTCTTGAGCAGCCGCACTATGCGTGGCTTTGCACCTGGCGGCATCGGTCCGCGTGATACGGTAAGCGACGACGCTTTGGGTGGCGAATACTTTGCTGTTGCCCGCTTTGAGGCGCGCTTTCCGTTGGGTCTTCCCGAAGAATACGGGATTTCGGGCGGCGTCTTTGTCGACTACGGGTCGGTTTGGGACGTGGGCGACAGTCTGACGGGAAATGTCGAATACAATGATTTCACCCTACGCTCGATTGCCGGTGTGTCGATCTTTTGGGACACACCAATCGGGCCGCTGCGGTTCAACTTTACTGAACCATTGAATGTGCAAGCAAACGACGAAACGAAGTCGTTTGACTTGACGATCTCGACGCAATTCTAATGCTGCGCGCGGCGCTTTTCGCCTTGGCGATGATCGCCGCGTGCCCCCCCATTGTGCAGGCCCAAGATGGGCCGTCGCCCGTGGGGATTGTGACAATCGACATTGATCGGCTGTTCGCCGCGACCCAACTGGGTCAGCGTATTTCCGAAGATTTCCGCGCTGAGAGCGAGGTTTTGGCAGCAGAAAACCGTACCATTGCTGCCGCCTTGACCGAAGAGGAACGTAGCCTGACCGAGCGTCGCGGCGAGATGGATGCCGCGGTTTTTCGCGGCGAAGCCGAGGCGTTTGACGAAAAAGTACAGGGCATCCGCGCAGCGCAAGATAGCAAGCAACGCGCGCTTGAAGAATCAACTAGCCTTGGGCGCGAGGATTTCTTCGTGAGCATTCGCCCCATTCTTGGACAATTGATGATAGATAACGGGGCCGGGGCCATTCTCGACCGACGCAGTGTTGTCATGTCAGTTGGCCGGATCGACATCACCGATGCGGCTATTGCCGCGATTGATGAACAGGTTGGCGACGGCATCGAAATTCCTGAAACGCCCACGCCAGCGCCCGACAGCTTGCTTGATCCGATCGCTGCCCCGGCAACTGGTGAAGACGGGGCTGACACGACAGGCGCGAACTAAGCACACGCTTGCCCCCTTGGGCTGGGGTTGTTACTCAGGTTGTTAGCAAACCACCCCAAAGGATGCCCCATGAGCGACGCAACCCAAGCCCCTCAAGCCGCCCCGATAACCGAGGCCGACATCCAGCTTATTCAAGCTATCTTGCCACACCGCTATCCGTTTCTGCTGGTCGACCGCGTCAAGGATATTGACGGCACGGCCTCGGCGTTGGGCATCAAGAACGTGACCATGAACGAGCCGCATTTTCAGGGCCATTTTCCAGGCACGCCGATCATGCCCGGCGTGACAATCATCGAAGCAATGGCGCAAACTGCCGCCGTTATGGTTGGCGCGACGATGGGGTTGGTTGACGGTAATTTGCTGGTTTATTTTATGGCAATCGACGGCTGCAAGTTCCGCCGCAAGGTCATCCCCGGCGATGTGCTTGAGATGCGCATCCAAACCACACGTGGGAAGGCTGGCGGCAAGGTCTGGAAATTCAAAGGCGTGGCCACGGTTGATGGCGAAATGGCCGCCGAAGCCGAATTTACGGCGATGATGGATAAGCAAGCGTGAGCAAAGCCACCCTTCATCCCAGTGCAGTGATCGACGCGGGCGCGCAAATCGGCGCAGGCTGCGTGATCGGCCCGCTTTGTGTTGTCGGACCCCAAGTTGTGCTTGGCGAAGGCGTGCACCTGCACAGCCACGTTGTTGTCACAGGTGACACGCATATTGGTGCCGGTTCCGAGGTTTTTTCTTTCGCGGTGATTGGCGAGATCCCGCAAGATCTGAAATTTAGCGGAGAAAAGACTAGCCTGCGGATCGGCGCGCGTAATCGCATTCGCGAACATGTCACCATGAACGCGGGCACCGCGGGCGGCGGCGGCGTGACCCGCGTGGGCGACGACGGCTTGTTCATGGCTGGTTGTCATATTGCCCATGATGCCCAGATTGGCGATCGCGTGATTGTGGTCAATTCGTCGGCAATCGCTGGCCATGTGATCATCGAAGACGATGTGATCGTCGGCGGATTGTCAGGCGTTCATCAGTTTGTTCGTATCGGCAAGGGCGCGATAATCGGTGCTTGTACTATGGTCACAAACGATGTGGTTCCGCATGGCCTTGTGATGGGCCCGCGCGGCGTGCTGGATGGGCTGAACCTTGTGGGCCTCAAGCGCAAGGGTGTGGATCGCAGCGATATTACGGCCCTTCGGGCCGCATTTCAGGCCCTCAAGGACGGCGAAGGGTCGTTCATGGATCGCGCCCGCCGTTTGGCCGATGAAAGTGACAGCGCTTACGTGCAGGAAATGGTGGCCTTTATCCTTGGCGACAGCGACCGCAATTTTCTGACCCCAAGCTGATGTTGGCACTGATCGCAGGCGAGGGGGCTCTCCCCCCTGTGCTCGTCGCGGCCTTGCGCGCGCGTGGGCAACCCGATCCGGTGATTTGCCAGCTTGACGGGTTTGCGCCTGATTTGCCCGCAGATATGACGCGCATCCCCTTTCGCTTTGAAACCCTTGGCCGTCTGTTTGCTGATCTGCGCGCGATGGGCGTCGATCAGATTTGCATGGCGGGTCGGGTGCGCCGCCCAGTCATTGATGAAAGCGTGATTGATACTGCCACCGCCCCGCTAATGGCCCGTCTTGGTGCGGCGCTGGGGTTGGGGGACGACGGAACCCTGCGCGAGATCATCGCGATCATGCAAGAGGCTGGTTTTAGCATCCGCGCCGCGCATGACATCGCACCCGAGTTGCTGCCACCCAGCGGTGTTCTTAGTCGCGCGCAGCCCAATGCGCGCCAAATTAGTGATGCGATCCGTGGCGAAGAAATTGTTGCCGCGATGGGCCGCGCCGATACCGGTCAGGCCTGCGTCATTCGCGCGGGCGAGGTTCTGGCACGCGAAGGGCCGGAGGGCACCGATGCGATGATCGCCCCCGCACGCGGTGCAATCCTGTTCAAAGCCCCCAAGCCCGACCAAGACCGCCGCGTCGATCTGCCGACCATCGGCCCGAATACTTTGATGCTGGCCGCAAAAGCCGGATTTGAAGCGGTGGTGATCGAAGCAGGCGGGGTTATCGTGCTTGATCAACCACGCTGTGTGGCGATTGCGGCTGCAAGCGGGTTGGTGTTTTGGGTGCGCGAACGGGAAGCCGCATGAAGATATTTGTGATTGCAGGCGAGCCTTCAGGCGACAAGCTGGGTGGCGCGCTGATGGCGGGCCTGCGCCAGCTGCGCCCCGATGTGACGTTCCAAGGTGTGGGCGGGCCGTTGATGCAAGCGCAAGGGATGGTCAGCCAGTTCCCGATGGATGAACTTAGTGTCATGGGGCTGGCCGAGGTGCTGCCCAAGTATTTCCACTTTAAACGCCGTATCCGCGAGGTGGCCGAGGCCGTGATCGCCGCTAAACCGGATGTGCTGATCACGATCGACAGCCCTGATTTCTGCCTGCGCGTGGCGCGGCTGGTCAAGGACGCTAGCGGAATCCGCACCGTGCATTATGTCGCCCCGACCGTCTGGGCATGGCGCCCCAAACGGGCGACGAAGATGGCGAAGGTAATCGACCATGTGCTGGCGTTGTTCCCGTTCGAACCGCCCCTGATGCAGGCCGCCGGAATGGCTTGCGATTTTGTTGGTCATCCTGTCGTTGCAGAAACGATTGCCACCGCTGCTGATGTTGCCGCATTCCGTAGTGCTCACGATCTCGGCGCGGGCCCGCTGATCCTGGCATTGCCCGGATCGCGTCGTGGCGAGGTGACGCGACTTTGCGCGCGGTTCGGCGCGGCGTTGCAGCCTGTCATTGCTGCACATCCAACGGCCCGCGTCATCGTGCCGTGTGCAGGCCCAGTCGAGGCGCTCGTGCGCGAATTAACTGCCGATTGGCCGGTCAAACCGCTTTTAATCTCTGCCAATGACCCCGCGGGTAAACGCGCCGCGTTTGCCGCCGCTGACGTGGCACTTGCGGCCTCGGGGACCGTGTCGCTTGAACTGGCGGCCGTCGGCACGCCAATGGTGATAGCCTATGATATGAACTGGCTAAGCCAGATGATCATTTCGCGAATGCTGCTGGTGGACACGGTGACGCTGGTCAATCTGGTGAGCGAAACGCGCGTCGTGCCGGAATTCATCGGCAAAGACTGCCAGCCTGCGCCGATCGGGGCCGCTTTGCTGAATGTGCTGACCGACCCAGATGCACAAAACGCTGCCATGACGCTGACGATGGCGCGGCTTGGTCAGGGCGGCGAAGCACCCGGACTGCGCGCCGCGCGCGCCGTTCTGGACAGACTTGACGACTAAGACCCCGGTAGTGCCAAGATCCTAGGTAGGCGCGTCGTCCAGCACGCCATGCGCCGACATCTGCGCATAAAGCAGCCCCTCGCGCAGGCCGCGATCCGCAACTGAAAGCCGATCAGTGGGCCAAAGCCGCATCAAGGCTTGCAAGATCGCCGAACCCGACATGATCAAGGCTTGGCGGTCGTTGCCAATACGCGGATCGTTGCGCCGCCCGACCACGCCCAAACTAAGGTAGTCCTGAATAACCGCATCAATTTGATCAGTGGTCATGCGCAGCCCATCGACCTTGGTGCGGTCATAACGGCGCAGTCCCAGATGACTGGCGGCCACGGTCGTCACGGTGCCGCTGGTGCCAATGATCTGAAACCCCTTACGGTCCTGAATCTCTGAGGTGGGCGCGAATTTTTCAAGGTTTTCTTCAAAAAACCAGCTCATCAAGGCGAACCTTGCGCCGTCATCCTCGACGTCCTGAAACTGGTCGCGCAGGGTCGCCACGCCAAGTGGCACTGAGATCCAGTCAACGACTTTGGCGCCGGCAAAAGCCCCCGGATCGCTGTCAAAACCCGCGTGCAGCCGCATGATCGCCCCAGATCGTTCCTTTTTGGGTACATTGGTCAGGTCAATCCAGACCAGCTCTGTCGAACCACCGCCGATGTCCACAACAAGCAGCTGCGTGGTCTTCTTGTTCACCAGCGGAGCACACGAAATCACGGCCAGGCGGGCCTCTTCTTCGGGGGTGATAATTTCGAGACGTAGGCCGGTCTCGCGTTTGACCTGACGGATGAAGTGCCCCGCATTACTGGCGCGCCGACAGGCTTCGGTCGCCACAAGGCGCATGTGTTTGACGTTGTGGCGTTGGAGTTTTTGGCGACAGACACGCATTGCTGAAATCGTGCGATTCATCGAGGCGCGCGACAATTTTCCAGAGCTTTCAAGCCCTTGGCCAAGCTGCACAGATTTTGAAAAGCTGTCCACAACTTGAAACTGATGGCCCACGGGTTGGGCAATCAGCATGCGGCAACTATTTGTGCCCAAATCCAACGCCGCATAAAGCGGCGCGAGTTCGGGCGTATCGGGTGCGGGGCTTTCGACCACGCTGGGGACTGCGCCCGCACCATCGGGACGCTGAGGCGCCATAATCGCGCCTTCCTATATCGAGTTACCCTCAACCTAGTCACGCGGTCGCGCCCGCGCAAGGACCATGCGCGCCTCATGATGATCATGCAGGGTTCGGGACTGGCCACACAGGCGCGCAATTGCGACATAGGCGAAAGTCGCTGACTGCGCGTGGCATGTCGAAATTGATCCCCGTATCGGGGCAGGGCGCGCGTAAAAGCGATTAATGCAGTAGCGGAGGGAATCGCATGGCACAGGTCGTAATCGTTTATTGGCGCGACATCCCCGCGCAGGTGATTGTCGGCAGGGGCCGGCGCGCCGCAAAAATCCAGCTCAGCGAGCGGTTCGAGCAGGCTATTGACCGCGCCGCGATGAAATCAGGTGCTGCTGGCACCGACGACTACCTTGCCGACTGGCGCAAAGCTGATCCCGTAGAGGTCGCGGGCGAAGACACGGATGCGGCCGCAAGCGAGGCGGCCCGTCTTGAGACCGAATATGACAAAGACCGCTTGATCGTGCTGATTAACAACGACGGCCGCGCGTGAGCGGAAATCCTGATGACCGCGGAACACTGATCCGCTTTAAGGAGGCTGCAATGGCCCTTTTGAACTTCAAAAAGAAATCATCCGAGCCAAAGGGCGTCAATCCGGCGGTCGAAACCTTCCTTCAGGATTACTCCATCGAAGTGATGCCGCGAACTGCCGAAAAGGTCGAAAATTTTCGCGATCTGCTGCCAACCGGCACCCGCGTCTATATCGCCCATATCGAAGGCACGCCGATCGAAGAGATGGTCGCCACTGCCAAACGGCTAAATAGCGATGGCTATCCCGTCATGCCGCATTTCCCTGCGCGCATCATCAAAGACAAGGCCATGCTGGCCGACTGGATCGCCCGTTATCAGGGCGAAGCGAACGTCGATCAGGCGCTGTTGCTGGCAGGCGGCGTCAAGGAGCCGCATGGCGATTTCGGCAGCTCCATGCAGATGATGGAGACCGGACTGTTTGATGCGGCGGGCTTCAAGCGCCTGCACATCGCAGGTCACCCCGAAGGTAACCGCGATATCGACACTGATGGCAGCTTCAAGAACGTAAGCGCCGCCCTTGGCTGGAAGCAGGAATTCTCCAAACGCACCGATGCCAAGATGGCGCTGGCGACCCAGTTTGCATTCGAGGCCGGGCCGATCATCAAATGGGCTGACAGTCTGGTGGACATGGGTGTCGATATCCCGGTTCACATCGGCATCGCTGGCCCTGCCAAGCTGCAAACCCTGATCAAATTCGCGATTGCCTGCGGCGTTGGTCCATCGCTGAAAGTGCTGCAAAAACGCGCGATGGATGTGACCAAGCTGCTGCTGCCCTATGAGCCGACCGAGGTCGTCGCGCAACTCGCCGCCCACAAGGCCGCCAACCCCGATTTCAACATCGAACGGGTGCATTTCTTCCCATTGGGCGGGATCAAGACCAACGCCGGATGGGCCACCGAAAACGGCGGCGCATCCGGCGTGCCGGCAAGCCTGTCTTAATCGCTGACATGGGGCATGGCGCACTTCTTTTCGATCTAGACGGCACGATGCTGAATAGTGATGCGATCCATATGGCCGTGTTTGCTGATATGATGCCGCCGCTTGGTCTTGAGGTGTCCGATGGCTTCTATATGGCGCATATGCACGGGCGGTTGAACGTTGATATCTTTGCTGAATTCTTACCAGATCATCCTGATCCACAGGCCCTGTCTGACGCCAAAGAGGCCGAATTTCGCGCCCGTTTACCCAAACCCTATCCCCCAATGCCCGGTTTGTCAGACCTGATTGACCGGTCGCGGGCAAACGGCTGGAAACGCGCCGTTGTGACCAACGCCATGCGTCTGAACGCCCAAGCGATGTTGGACGCGATTGGTCTGGACGCACATTTCGACACGCTGATCATCGGCGAAGAATGTGCGCGCGGCAAACCCGACCCCGAACCTTACCTTGCCGCTATGGCCGCGCTGGACGTCGCGCCGCAAAATTGCATCGCCTTTGAAGACAGCCCGTCCGGCCTGCGCGCTGCTGCCGCGTCGGGTGCTTACACCGTCGGCATCCGCTCGTCGTTGGATGACGCAACATTGCGCGCCGCAGGTGCACATATCACCCTTTCAGATTTCACAGACCCCGCGTTGGCCCAAGTGTTGGCGCGCCTCACAGGAGCCACCCAATGACCCGCACGATCGTCGAAAGCAAAACCAAGACCGCCATCATCGGCTTTGACCAGCCGTTCTGCGTCATTGGCGAGCGGATCAACCCAACGGGGCGCAAAATTCTGTCCGCGGAGCTTGAGCGTGGCGATTTTTCCCGCGTCGAGGCAGATGCGATTGCACAGGTTGCCGCTGGGGCCACGGTGTTGGACATCAACTCGGGTGCTGTTTTCTCCAACAAGATGGCCGAAGATCCGCGTTACGCCGACAATAACTTTGTCGAGCCGACCCTGATGCGCGAGCTGGTCGAACGGGTGCAGGCTGTGGTCGATGTGCCGCTGTGTATTGATAGCTCTGTGCCGGGTGCGCTTGAAAACGGTCTGGCCGCTGCCGAAGGTCGCCCGTTGCTCAATTCTGTCACCGGCGAAGAAGAACGCATGGAACTGGTCCTGCCGCTGGTCAAGAAATACAATGTTCCGGTCGTGGCTATTTCCAACGATGACACCGGCATTTCCGAAGACCCAGATGTGCGCTTTGCCGTTGCCAAAAAGATCGTTGAACGCGCCGCTGATTACGGCATTCCCGCCCATGATATCGTTGTTGACCCGCTGGTCATGCCAATCGGCGCGATGGGCACGGCTGGATTGCAGGTGTTCACACTTGTGCGCCGGTTGCGCGAAGAACTGGGCGTGAATACGACCTGTGGCGCGTCCAACATTTCGTTTGGCCTGCCCAACCGTCACGGCATTAACAACGCCTTTCTGCCAATGGCGATGGCTGCGGGGATGACCTCTGCGATTATGAACCCGGTGGCGCTGCCGATCGGTCCGCTGAAGATCGCCGAGAAGAAGGCAGAGATCCAAGCCGCTGGCATCATCCTGCCCGAAGATATCGACGACGAAGTATTCGTGACACTGTTCGGCCTGGGCAGCACCAAGTCCCGTGCCGGATCAGAAATGTCAGCCATTCGCGCTGCCAACTTTCTGACAAACAACGACCCATCGGGCACCGCATGGATCATGGCGAACCGCGAAGCCCCCAAAGCTGGCCAAGAGGGCCGTGGACGGGCAGGGCGCACAGGTGGGCGCCGCCGCAGCTAAGACGCAGCGCAACCCTATGATTTTTAAACGCCCGTGCTTTTTTGCGCGGGCGTTTTTTGTTGCGTTGATCATCCGCCGCGCGGCGACGGTCAAACTGGCTGCCCTGCCTTATGCAAATTTGTATATGATCCGTCAGCAATTGGGCAATTCACAGCTCGCATTCCGCATATTAAAAAGTGGCAATCGCTAACGCCCATACAGAAATTCATGAACCGTCGTGACACTTGGTCGGGACGGAACGTCACCCTTTTCCACGAATAGGATAAGCAATGTCAGATCAATCCCACCAGCCCAGCGCGCCGCGTATCGCAGGCGCGCTTTACCTCGCAATCGCCGTCTTTGGCGGATTTAGTATCGGCTACGTGCCGCAAGCGATAATCACCCAAGGCGATGCCGGTGCGAGTGCAACTAACCTTGCTGCCAACCTTGGCCTGTTCAAAATGGGCGTGCTTGCCGATATCGCAGTGATCGTTTTCGAGCTGGCGCTCACGGTGATCCTTTACGTCATGTTTCGTGCCACACACCCGACTCTGTCCGCGCTGGCGATGATTGCCCGTGCGGGGATGATCACTGTGATGGGGATCAATCTGCTGATCTGGGTCATGCCGCTGACGTTTCTGTCTGACCTTTTGGGGCAAGGCGAGGGCGAAAACCGGATGATGATGTTCTTTGCCGCACATGATCTGGGTGTCTATGTCTGGCAGCTATTCTTTGGCGTCCACCTGTTGGCCCTTGGCTGGATCGTTGCGCAGACACGACGTGCTCCGCGCCTGCTTGGCTGGGGCCTGTTTATCGGTGCGTTTGGCTATTTGCTGCAAGGGATCGTCAAGTTGATGTTCGTCGATCTGGCATCGCTCAATCTCTTGATCATCGCGCTTTTGGTGATTGTCACGATCTCGGAGCTTGGCTTTGCCATATGGTTGCTGATTTGGGGGCCAAAGCGATTGGCATGACGCAAAACACGTGGTGGCCAGATGCAGGGTCATTGTGATCCTGCATCCAGCTATGTTTATACACTTACGCCGAAAAGTGACCCGATACCGGCCGTAACAGCCATTGCAAATACACCCCAAACGACAACCCGCAGTGTCGCGCGTAAGACCGGGGCAGCACCTGCTTTGGCCCCCATCGCCCCAAGAATGGCCAGCGCGATGACCGTCACAAAAAGAACGACAGGGATGATCGAACCTGTAGGCGCGAAAAACGCGGCAATCAGCGGGATCGCGGCGGCGATGCTAAAGGTTGCACCGGACGTAAACGCCGCCTGAAGCGGGTTCGCCGCATGGGCCTCGAACAGCCCCAACTCGTCTCGCACATGCGCACCAAGTGCGTCACTTGCGGTCAATTCATCGGCGACAATTCTGGCCGTCTTTTCGCTCAACCCGCGTTCCTGATAGATCGCGACCAGTTCAGCCAACTCTTCCTCGGGCAACTCTTTCAAGGCTTTGGCTTCGCGCGCGATATCGGCTCTTTCCGTATCTGACTGTGACGAGACCGAGACATATTCGCCCGCAGCCATCGACATGGCCCCCGCAGAAAGGCCCGCGATACCAGCAATGATTACGGTTGTCGGGTTCGGGTCCGCGGCGGCAACACCTACGATCAGGGATGAAACAGAAACGACCCCGTCATTCGCGCCAAGAACAGCCGCCCTGAGCCAGCCGCTTCGCGTAATATAATGGGGGTCACCTGGATGGGCGGATGCTTGTGGCATATGGTTTCCTTTTGCGTTTTCGGCTGATTGCCCAGCGGCGATGACGACCGGTCAGGGCCGTGCCCTTATCCTGTCTTCGTCTGCACTTTTTCGACCAAACTCATCACTATTCGCTGTGGCACAAATGGAAGTATCCAGTTTAGGGCCGCAGACATCTGGAATTCGGTGATTGCCACCAGCTTGCCGCGCTGCATGGCGTCATAGCCAATCTTGGCGACTTGGGCGGCGGTCAGCTTGCTGTTTTTGGCCATCGGGGCATTACCAAAGTCAGCCCGATCGCCAAATTCGGTCTCCACATAGCCGGGGCAGAGCACGGTGCAGGTTACGCCCTGAGGGCGCAATTCGTGGTCAATTGCTTGGCTGAACGACTGCACATAAGCTTTGGTCGCAAAGTAAACCGCCTGCTTGGGCCCGGGCATGAAGGCGGCTACTGATCCGACATTCAGGATTTTACCCCCGCCTTGCGCGGCCATCTTGGCACCAAAGACATGCGTCAATTCAGTCAGGGTTTTGACGTTCAGATCAATCATCGCCATTTCATCGGCCAGCGGGCGTTCAATATGGTTTCCCAAACCGCCAAAGCCCGCGTTGTTGATCAAGATATCCACGCGCAAACCGGCCCCTTCGATCTGTGCGGCCAAAGTGGCGGCACCATCAACTGCACCGATGTCTCGGGCAATCGCATGGGCCGTGATGCCGTGATCGCGCTCTAGCTCGGCCTTAAGGTCGGCCAAACGGTCAGCACGCCGCGCGGTCAGGATCAGATCACCGCCTTTGGACGCATGATAGCGCGCGAGTTCGGCACCAATGCCGGAAGATGCACCAGTAATAAGGGCTGTGTTGCTCATGGGGTCGGTCTTTCACTTATGTCGAGGGGGGGGGCAGAGTTTCGTTGAAACTCTG
>JBLHNX010000007.1:0-22885 GCA_047622125.1 Paracoccaceae bacterium
CCCGGCGATGCCAAGGATTTCACCCGCGCGCACGTTAAATGAAACACCCTTAAGGCGGTGCACGCCTTTGTTGTCGGTGATGTTGAGGTCGCGCACCTCAAGGACCTTATCGCCAACTTTGGCGGGGGCCTTATCAACGCGCAGCAGCACTTTGCGCCCGACCATCAGTTCGGCCAGTTTCGCGGGGTTGGTGCCGGCGGTTTTTACGGTCGCGGTCATTTCACCGCGCCGCATAACGCTGACGGTATCGGTGATTTCCATGATCTCGCGCAGTTTGTGGGTGATCAGAATGATCGTCTTACCCTCTTCGCGTAGACGCTCGAGGATGCGGAACAACTGATCCGCCTCGGCAGGGGTCAAGACGCCGGTAGGTTCGTCCAAAATCAGAATGTCGGCCTTACGATACAAGGCTTTCAAGATTTCGACGCGCTGTTGCATGCCAACGCCGATATCTTCGATCACCGCGTCCGGTTCAACGTGCAGCCCATATTCCTCGGCCAGCGCCTTAAGCTCGCGGCGGGCTTTGGCCAGACTAGGGCGCAGCATCGCGCCATCTTCGGCCCCGAGGATCACGTTCTCGAGGACGGTAAAATTTTCGACCAGTTTGAAGTGCTGGAACACCATGCCGATGCCCGCAGCGATGGCCGCCTGACTATCGGGGATGACTGTCTTTTTGCCGCTAATGAAAATCTCGCCCTTATCGGCCTTGTAGAACCCATAGAGGATCGACATGAGCGTGGATTTCCCCGCGCCGTTTTCGCCGATGATCCCATGGATTGTGCCGGGCATCACGCGGATCGCGATGTCCTTGTTGGCTTGGACGGGGCCAAAGGCCTTGGAGATGCCTTTGAGTTCGATTGCGGGGGCGATATCGGACATATGAGAGTTTCCGCTGCTAGGTATGCGTGGGGCCGCGCCATGGTCTGGCGCGGCCCCATTTGATTTGGCCGGTCTAGTTTGACTTAGAAGTCATAGACAGGGCAGGCCTCGTCGGTGTTGTAGTTGTGAACCATGATCGCACCGGATTCGATGGCAGCAGACGCGGCATCAAGTGCGGTCTTCATCTCGTCTGTGATCAAGGCTTCGTTGTGTTCGTCGAGTGCATAGCCCACGCCGCCGTTGGAAAGGTCCATGACGTTAAAGCCAGCCTCAAGTGCGTCGCCAGCCATCAATGCATCATAAACCGCGTTATCAACGCGCTTGAGCATGGATGTCAGAACCATACCTGGGTGCAGGTAGTTCTGGTTGCTGTCCACGCCGATTGACAAGATGCCTTCGTCGGCTGCGGTTTGCAGAACGCCAACACCTGTGCCGCCAGCGGCTGCATAGACAACGTCAGCGTCTTGGCTGATCTGAGCAAGCGTCAGTTCGGAGCCTTTTACCGGATCATTCCAAGCGGCAGGCGTGGTGCCTGTCATGTTGGCGATGACGGTCGCGTCGGGGTTCGTAGCCAACACGCCTTGCACATAACCACATGCAAAGTTGCGGATCAGTGGGATGTCCATGCCACCGATAAAGCCGACAGTGCCTGTTTCAGACGCCATCGCAGCGGCGACGCCGACCAGATAAGAACCCTGCTCTTCGGCAAAGACGATGGAGCGCACGTTTGGTGCGTCCACAACCATGTCGATGATCTGGAACTTGGTGTCAGGGTAGTCAGCAGCAACTTCGCCAAGTGCGGAGGCCCACGAGAAGCCCGCCATCACGATAGGGTTGTTGCCAGCTTCTGCGAAACGGCGGATCGCCTGTTCACGCTGTGCGTCGGATTGGATCTCGACTTCGTTGTAGGAACCGCCGGTCTCTTCGGCCCAGCGCTGTGCACCGTTAAAGGCACTCTCGTTGAAGGATTTGTCGAACTTGCCGCCAAGGTCGAACAGTACGGCAGGATCGGCCATTGCAGCACCAGCCGTCAGGGCCAGAGCCGCCGAAGCGCTAAGAAATTTAGTCATGAGGGTCATTTTTGTCTCCCAGGTCTTTGATTTTTGGGGCGTGTCCGGTTTCCCGCCGCCCCCGCGAAAAGTGAGCTGATCAAGTCAGCATCGCAAGATAAGGCAACGCGCGGCGGGAAGGGTCAACTGCTTTTTGGGTTTTGGCCCACCGAAAAGGCATGTTCGCGAGATCTGGCCTGTCGTGACGTGGGGTCAGTTGGCCGCAAGGTCTTTGCGAAGAATCAGTGCAGTAACGGCCGCGCCGTCGCTGCGGCGGTAGTAATTCGCGCGCTTACCCGCTTGAATATAGCCAAAGCCCCTATAAAGCGCCTGTGCGGCGAGGTTATCGGCGGCGACCTCAAGAAACACACTTTGCACGTTATGGGCGCGCAACTGTGTTTCGCAGGTCTGCAATGCGGCGCGTGCCAAGCCTTGGCGGCGCTGGTCGGGATTGGTCGCGAGGGTCAGGATTTCGGCCTCGTCCAGCACAATGCGCGCAATAACCATGGCAAAGGCATCACCACAGAGAATCACTTGGGGGTCGGCGATTAGGGCTGCAAACTCGGATTCTTGCCACGGGCGCGACTCGGGAAAGGCGCGCGCATAAAGTCGGGCGGCTGCGGCGGGTGTCATGGCAGGATCAGCGGCGCAGGGTCGCTGGGTGGTGCTGCATCGGCGGGGCGTAGATATAACGGGGCAGGTCGCGCAATCGGGGTGCCGGATGCAAGGCGATCAGCGGCGATCAATGCGATATTGGTGATCAGCATGGTCGGGTCGGGGGCCATGACTGCGCCTGCTTCCAAGGATGGGGTGCCCGTTTCAGTCGCGTTGGAAACCTGCGCATAATGGTGATCACGGGGTGCAGGCAGGCGGGCGATAAATGGGCGGGGTTGATTGTGGGCTATCGCATCAAGAGACGACACACCAATGGCAGGTTTGCCCAGCCCAAGCGCCAGACCGCGCGCTGCAGATACGGAAATTCGGATGCCGGTGAAATTTCCTGGCCCAACCCCGACAGCGACACCATCGAGTGCGGACCAGTCGATATTCGCCTGCGCCAGCACGTCGCCCAGCATAACCATCAGGTGTTCGGCCTGCCCGCGCGCCATTGGGTCAATGCGAGTCGTGATCTTGCCATCCAACAGCAAAGCGGCGGCACAATGCGCCGCCGAAGTGTCAAATGCGAGGAGTGTCGGGTTAGGCCGCATAGCGTATTACGTGTCCGCTCAGGCCGCGACTGGCCGCACCTCGACCACCTCGGGGATGTAGTGGCGCAGCAGGTTCTCGATGCCCATCTTCAGGGTCAACGTGGATGACGGGCAGCCAGCGCAAGCGCCCTGCATGTGCAGATAAACGATCCCGCGGTCAAAACCGTGGAACGTGATGTCACCACCATCTTGCGCTACAGCCGGACGCACACGGGTATCAAGCAATTCCTTGATTTGGTTGACGATTTCACCATCTTCGCCAGTATGTTCCGCGTGACCGGATGCAGTTTGCTCGCCTTCCATCACGGGCTTGCCGGACTGGTAGTGCTCCATAACCGCGCCAAGAATTGACGGTTTGATGTGGTCCCAATCGGCGTCTTCGGCCTTTGTGACTGTCACGAAGTCCGCACCGAAAAACACTGCGGCCACACCCGAAACAGCAAAGATACGCTGGGCAAGGGGGCTTGCCGCTGCGGCCTCGGCGCTCGCAAAATCAGCGGTGCCCGATGCCAGAACAGTCTGGCCGGGCAGGAATTTCAGCGTTGCCGGATTCGGCGTTGATTCAGTTTGTATGAACATGGGACCAACCTTTTTTGTCAGGCTTCTGATATGCGCTCGCGGACCTGCGAAGTCAAGGTTTGGAACGATTCTAAATGGCAACTGAAAGGCCGGCCCTGATGGGCCGGCCTTGCTTTAGAGTGGGAGGAGTTCAGCGTTTAACGAGGGTCGACGTCGTAATCTTGGGTCGCAACAATCTGGCCGTCGACCTTGAGGACGGCGATCACGTCATTGCGGTTGGTCAGACCCAAGTTGATGCGCACGTCGGCGTTTGCACCAGCGTGGACGTTAGTCATGCCCAGCAGCGCGCCCTGTTCGCCAGTGTTGAAGTCGTAGAGTTCTACAACGCCGTCACCCGAAGAGCGCACTAATGCCAGCGTAACGAGCGAGCCTTCGTCCAGATTGCGTCCGAACCCGAATGTGTCGGCATCGGCTGCGGCCAAAGATGCGGAACCCATCAAGGCGGCGAGTGTCAGTGCGATTGTCTTGGTCATGGTATGTCCTTTCAGAGACTTGTTTTTGTGTTTGTCTGAACCGGCAAGATTGCCCGTTTCGATGACACCAAGCTGACCATTTGATTGCGGTTTCGGAAGGGTCCGGACGGTCACGAAAAAACGATTGCAATGTGATGGGCGTGCCCCCTTGATTTGACCATCGGCGCTACGGGGGTGGGCTTCTTCGCGCCTGTGAACAGCCAGCGCGCGCGAATGCACGCAACCCTGCCGGTTTTGGGCAGGATCAAGCCAAAGCCGTTCACGCGGAAAATCCGCACGCATTTTTGTGATGAGGGGATGTTTCCGTTTCCTCACGCAGACGCGAGGAAAATGACATGTTTTCAGACGGATAAAGTGTCAGGTAATCGCTTCGAGCCGTTCTTTGGACATCTCGCCGGGCACGATGGTGATGGGAATTTGCAAGGCACCGGAATTGCGGGTCAGTTGCGTCACCAAGGGGCCGGGGCCCTTTTTGTCGCTTCCCGCCCCAAGGACAAGAACGCCAATATCGGGGTCTTCGTCGATCTGCGCCATGATTTCGGGCACGGGTTCGCCCTCGCGGATAATTAGTTGTGGATCAACACCCTGCTTGTCGCGCATCCACTTGGCAAACACCTCGAAATGCACCTCGATCCGCTCGCGTGCCTCGGCGCGCATAACTTCACCGACACCGATCCAGTGATTGAATTCATCGGGAGGAATAATGGACAAAACAGCCACGCCGCCACCGGTTTTCGCGGCGCGCATCGCGGCAAACCGCATCGCGTTCAGGCATTCGCGGCTCTCATCCAGCACGACCAAGAATTTACGCATGACGGTCCCCTTTGTTGGCGGCAAGTGTGGCGCAGCATCGCGTCGCTGGCAACGGGTTTGCGCGTTGTTATCCGGCCGACACCGCCCAATCCCAATACAAGTCCCGCACGCGTCGTGTGACGGGACCGATCTGGTATTGTTGCGCATCAAATGCGGTGACGGGCGTAACTTTGGACATATTTCCCGATAGGAACACTTCGTCTGCGTTACGGAAATCGTCGAATGTCAAAACTGTTTCGTGCACCCTAACGCCATCATTGGCGAGGTTGGAGATGTGACGCGCGCGGGTAATTCCGGCAAGGAACGTGCCATTTGGGATCGGCGTGAAAACCTCGCCGTCCTTGACCATGAACGCATTAGCCGTGGCACTTTCGGCAACGTTGCCTATGGCGTCCGCGACCAGTGCGTTACCAAAGCCTTTGGCGTGTGCCTCGGCCAGCATGCGGGCATTGTTAGGGTAAAGGCAGCCTGCTTTGGCATTCACAACCGCGCTTTCCATGACAGGGCGGCGGAACTGCGTTGTGGTGAGCGTTGTTGATGATTGGGGGGTGGCCATCGGAATTTCTTCAAGGCAGATCGCAAAACCAGTTTCGCCGCCCACTTTTGGCACGATTGCGCTAAAGCCGGACTCGATGCCCCAATACATCGGACGGATGTAAACTGGCGTGTTGGTGGGATAAAGCGCAAGCCCTTTGCGCACGATAGCAACCATATCGTCGGTGCTAACGTTCGGCGTAATCATCAGTGCCTTGGCCGAGCAGTTCACGCGCGCGCAATGTGCCTGTAAATCAGGGCACATCCCATCGAAAAACCGCGCCCCATCAAATACGGTGCTGCCCAGCCATGTGCCATGATCCGCAGCCCGCATGATCGCCACATCGCCGTCATGCCATGTGCCGTTGAAGTAGGTCTTGATATTCGTGCCCGTCGCCATGCTGTACTCCGCTTTTGGGGCACGCTAGGCGAGGGAATGGGCAAGGTCCAGTGCAAGGAATGCTGAGACAGCCCTTGAAACCTGACCAAGCGGGCGCAATTGTCCCCCTAACCACGCAAAGGATGACACATGACCTATACGCCCCCCAAAGTCTGGACTTGGGACCAAGAAAACGGTGGCCAGTTCGCCAGCATCAATCGCCCCATTGCAGGTGCAACCCACGACAAGGACCTGCAGGTCGGCAAGCATCCGTTGCAGCTTTATTCGCTGGCCACGCCCAACGGCGTCAAGGTGACTGTGTTGCTCGAAGAATTGCTCGCGCTGGGTGTAACCGATGCGGAATATGATGCCTGGCTGATCAACATCGGTGAAGGCGATCAGTTTGGTAGCGGGTTTGTCGATGCGAACCCGAACTCTAAAATACCGGCGCTGATGGATCATTCTGTTACGCCACCCCAGCGGGTATTCGAAAGCGGCGCGATCCTGCTGTATCTTGCTGAAAAATTCGGGCATTTCGTGCCGACAGATCTGGCTGCGCGCACTGAATGCTTGTCATGGTTGTTCTGGCAGATGGGATCGGCGCCATATTTGGGCGGCGGTTTCGGGCATTTTTATGCCTACGCCCCTGAAAATTTCGAATACCCGATCAATCGTTTCGCGATGGAAACCAAGCGCCAACTAGATGTGCTGGATCGCCAGTTGGCGGATCATCCTTTTATTGCCGGAGCTGACTATACGGTCGCTGATATGGCGATTTGGGCGTGGTATGGGCAGTTGGTTTTGGGCCGCCAGTACGGTGCGGCCGAATTCCTAGACGTTGCCAGCTATAAGAACGTCGTCGCTTGGGCTGAAAAGATCGACGCGCGCCCAGCGGTGCAGCGGGGCCGGATGGTGAACAAGGCGGTTGGTGACCCGGCGATGCAGTTGCGCGAGCGCCATGACGCTGGCGATTTCGACACGCAAACGCAGGATAAGATCGGCGATACCCCCTCGTAAGATCACCTGATTGGGGGTAGGCACGGGCATGTTTGATATATTCCTTGTGGCTGCCCCTGGCCTTGAAAATACACTTCGCGACGAGGCTGTCGCGCGCGGTTTCGCCAACCCTGTCGTGACGCCGGGTGGCGTGACCGTGCAAGGTGATTGGCCCGAGGTCTGGCGCGCAAATTTGCAGCTACGCGGGGCCGGGCGTGTATTGGCGCGGATCGGTGAATTTCGGGCGTTCCATCTGGCGCAGCTTGATAAGCGGTCGCGCAAATTTCCATGGGGCGATGTGCTGCGCGCTGATGTGCCTGTGAAGGTTGAAGCGACCTGTAAAGCGTCGAAAATCTATCACGCGGGTGCCGCTGTGCAACGCGTGGAAAAGGCGCTGGTCGAGGAATTGGGCGCGACGATTGCCGCCGATGCGCCGATCCGACTGAAACTGCGGATCGACGACGATATGTGCACGTTTTCCGTCGATACCTCTGGCGAAAGCCTGCACAAGCGCGGCCATAAAGAGGCCGTGGGCAAAGCGCCGATGCGCGAGAATTTGGCGGCGATGTTTTTGCGCGAATGTGGCTATGACGGGTCCGAACCACTGGTTGATCCGATGTGCGGGTCGGGCACGTTTGTGATTGAAGCGGCGGAAATTGCCGCAGGTTTGCATGCAGGTCGGTCGCGCCATTTCGCGTTTGAACAACTGGCGACGTTTGATGCAGCTGCATGGGACGCGATGCGCGCTGATCAGCCTATGACTTTGCCGCCGCTCCGCTTTTTCGGCAGCGACCGTGACGACGGCGCAATCCGCATGAGCACAGCCAACGCCACCCGCGCAGGTGTCACCGATTGCACCCAATTCACCCGTGCAGCTGTGAGTGATTTGCAGCGCCCCGCAGGCCCGCCGGGATTGGTTATGGTCAACCCGCCCTACGGCGCGCGTATTGGTGACAAAAAGCTGTTGTTTGCTGTTTACGGCGCGCTGGGCAAGACCCTGCTGGAGCGGTTCAAAGGCTGGCGCGTCGGGATGGTGACATCGGACAACGGGCTGGCTAAATCATCCGGCCTGCCGTTTAAACCCGCTGGCCCGCCTGTGTCGTTTGGCGGGCTGAAGGTGAAGCTGTTTCAGACAGATGCCCTGCGTTAGCTGCGCAACATTCCGACGATGTCATAGGTCTTGGCCAGAATAGGTGCAGCAATCGCGCGGGCCTTTTCGGCACCCGCTGCCAGCGTGCGGTCAATCTCGGCAGGATCAGCCATGAGGCGGGCCATTTCCGTGCTGATAGGTGCCAGCTTTTCCACCGCTAAATCGGCAAGCGCCGGCTTGAATGTGCCCCAGCCTGCGCCGGGATATTGCGCGATCACATCAGCCGGAGTCGTGTCTGACAATGCCGCGTAGATATCGACCAAGTTGCGCGCTTCGGGGCGATCGGCCAGTCCTTCGACGGTTTCGGGCAAAGGTGCCGGATCAGTGCGGGCCTTCTTGAATTTCTTGGCGATCGTGTCGGCATCATCGGTCATGTTGATGCGTTCCATGTCGCTGTCGCCTGATTTGGACATCTTCTTGGTGCCATCACGCAGGTTCATTACGCGGGTGGCGGGGCCGTCGATCACAGGTTCGGTGATCGGAAAGAAATCAACGCCGTAGTCGTGATTGAATTTGTTGGCGATATCACGCGTCAGTTCAACATGCTGCTTTTGGTCCTCGCCCACGGGGACGTGCGTGGCGTGATAAAGCAGGATGTCAGCGGCCATCAGCGATGGATAGGCATAAAGCCCAAGCGAGGCTTTCTCGGCGTTCTTGCCAGCTTTGTCTTTGAACTGCGTCATCCGGTTCATCCAGCCAAGGCGGGCGACACAGTTGAAGATCCAGCCAAGTTCAGCGTGCGCCGACACTTGGGATTGGTTGAACAGCACCGATTTGGCCGGATCAATGCCCGAAGCGATCATGCCAGCGGCGACTTCGCGCGTGCCGTTTGTCAGGTCTTTGGGGTCCTGCCAAACGGTGATCGCGTGCATATCGACGACGCAATAGACGTTTTCGAAATCGCCTGCCTGCATGTCCACCCAGCGCTTGATCGCGCCAAGGTAGTTGCCAAGTTGCAGGCCACCTGACGGCTTGATGCCGGAAAAGACGCGGGGGGTGAATGTCGCATTTGTCATGATCATGTCCGGGGCTGGATTTCGGGTTCCCTCTCGCTTACCCATGGCGCAAGAGGCCGTCAACCAAAGGACTATGCCCCATGAGCAGTGAAAACCCATTCAACGCGATCCCGCCGATCATTCTGGCGCTGGTTGTCGTGGTCATCGGCGTCGAGGCGGTGCTGAGTTTGGCCGATCAGGGCTGGCTGGGCGGGCGCACGGGGATTGGTTGGCGGCCAGCCGCGATTCAGGATTATGGCATGGCCCCGCGTGTGGTCGAGGTGATCGTAGATCAGGGGAACTATAGCTTTGATTTGTTGAAACGCTTTGTGACCTATCCGTTTGTACATGGTTCGTTTACCCACGCGCTTTGGGGCACGGTGTTGCTGCTGGCCCTTGGTAAATATGTTGGCGAGGTGTTTCACCCTGCCGCCGTGATCATCCTGTTTCTAGCGTGCACAATTGGCGGCGCGCTGATTTATGGTCTGACGTCACCGCGCAATGTGGGGCTGATTGGAGTGTTCGCACCGGTTTACGGCTTTATCGGCGCCTATACCTATTTGATGTGGCTGACCTTGGGGCGGATGGGTGAAAACCAGCTCCGTGCGTTTTCGCTGATTGTCGTGCTGCTGGGGATCATGTTGGTTTACGGGATGCTGTTCGGATCAAGCCCTACGTGGATCGCGGAAATCGCGGGTTTTGTGATTGGCTTGGTGCTTGCACCGATCCTGTCACCGGGGGGCTGGCGCGCTTTTGTTGTTCGCTTGCGCCAGCGGCGTTAGCGGCGCATCGCCCGTTTGAATTCACCTAACCGGAATGCGCCAAGGACATGACCCAGCGCGAAATACGCAGTGATCCCGATCAAGACGAGGGTCGCGAGTGCGACGTAGCGCCATGTGGGAATTGCCAGGAACGGCCCGATAACCAGCGTTAGCGCCCAAAGTATTGCTCCCATCAGTAGTGACACGGCGATGATCCGCCAGATTCGGCGTTTGAAGCGGGCGTCGAAATGCGCGGCTTCGCCCATGTCGCGCGATCCATGCCAGAGCAACACAACCATCGCCCAGCCTGCCAGCGTGGTGCCGATCGCGGCGGCGATATAGCCAATGTATGGTGACAGCCCAAAGGCGATGCCCGCGTTCACAACCAGCGAGGCGATGGCGTAATAGAACGGGCGGCGGGTGTCTTCGCGCGCGAAAAACAGTGGTTGCAGGGTTTTTTGCATCACAAACGCGGGCAGGCCAAGACCGTAAACCGCGACAGCAAGTGCCGTGGCGGCGGCATCATCAGCGCCAAACGCCCCGCGTTGAAACAGCACCGAAACCAACGGCAGCGGGATGACCATCAACGCAACAGCGGCAGGAATCGTGAGTGCAAGACTAAGTTCGCAGGCGCGGTTGAACGCATCACGCCCGCCCGCCAGATCACCTGCGCGCAGGCGGCGCGACAGGTCGGGCAGTAGCACCACGCCAATGGCAATGCCGACCACGCCCAGCGGCAGTTGATAAAGGCGATCCGCATAAGACAGCCACGCGATGGCCCCGTCGTAAAAGCTGGCAACTTGGCGACCGACCAGCAGGTTGATCTGCACGACTCCACCAGCCATTGCGGCAGGGGCGGCAATAATCGCGAGACGCTTCAGATCGGGTGTCATGCGCGGGCGACGCGGGATCAGGCGGAACCCTGCGCGCGACGCGGCAACCCAGACCAATACCAATTGCGCGATACCAGCGAGCGGCACAGCCCAAGCGAGCGTATCGCCGACCGGCCAGCCAAGCCTGTTGCCGAGCAAAATAGCCGCGACAAAGATCAGGTTCAACAGCACGGGCGCCGCGGCGGCGGCCACAAACCGTCCCGTGGCGTTGAGCACGCCGGACAAGAGCGCGGCCAGCGAGATGAACAGGATATAAGGAAAGGCGATGCGCCCGTAGTCAACGGCCAGATCGAAGCGTTCGTCGCCCAGAAACCCGCTGGCCATGGCCATGACAAGGAATGGCATGAACACGGTGGCCAATAGGGTGAACACAATCAGGATCGTCGCCAGCCCCGTGAAAGCATCGCGCGCAAAGGTTTGCGCGTCATCTCCGCCTTCAAGTTTCTTGGAAAACATCGGCACGAAGGCCATGTTGAACGCGCCTTCGGCAAAAAAGCGACGGAACATGTTGGGCAGGCTGAACGCAACCAAGAACGCCTCGGCCACGGGGCCGGTGCCAAGGTAGGCGGCGATCATGATATCGCGCACAAAGCCCAAAATCCGGCTAAGCATGGTCCAGACGCCAACGGTCAAGAAGCCTGAGACAAGGCGAATAGGTTTCAAGAGGGTGCGTCCTTGCTTGGCTTGGGTTGCCACTTCATTCCCATGTAGCCGTGTCCGTCTGCAAGCTCTGTCGGAATTTTTTCCAGCCGTCGTTGCCGCGTATCATCGTGTTTGGGGCGGGCGATCCAGCTCAGCCAGTCATTGTGTTGATAATCCGGGCTGGCGTCAAAGGCGACGCGCAGGTCACGGGTTGCCAGTGCCGTTTCCACAAATGCGGGCATCGGGTTGATGTCGCGTGTTAACGTCACCTGTTGCCGCTTCCTGTGCGGGTTGCACTTGGCTCCTTTTAGGGGGAAGACCGTGCAAACTCTATGATGGAGTTGTGCACCGCTTGTGCAGCACTGCCCCAACCGCAACCCGAAAGAGAACCGATGCGCACAACCCGCGACCGTATTCGCCATGTGATCAGCTTTGAGGTGGTCGGGTTGATCCTTGTGACCCCGCTGGGCGCGTGGGGATTTGGGATGCCGCTGCACGAGATCGCTGTCGTCACGTTGGTCAGTGCAACAATCGCGACCCTGTGGAACTACGTCTATAACGTCTGGTTTGATCGTGCGATGCTGCGTCTGCGCGGGGATGTGCGCAAAACGATTGTCCATCGGGTCTTGCATGCGGTGCTGTTCGAACTGGGCCTGCTGACTGTCCTTGCGCCCTACATCGCTTGGCAGCTTGGGGTCGGGTTGTGGCAAGCGGTCATCATGGATGTGTCGTTTTCAGCGTTTTACCTAGTCTATACGTTTGCCTTTAACTGGATCTACGACGTGGTCTTTCCTGTGCCGGACCCACAGTCTTAGGATCGCGCCCTTTGCGCACCCAGCGCAATCGCCTCGCGTAGTTTCTTTTCCAGCGCCTTTTGTTTGCTTTCGGCGTGGAATTTCAGGCCGAACATGTCTTTGACGTAGAAGGTATCGACCACCTGTTCGCCATAGGTCGCGACCACGGCACTGGCGATATAGATATTGGCGTTCGCCAATGTGCGGGTCAGATCGAACAAAAGACCGGGGCGGTCGCGGGTGTCGACTTCGATGATGGTATAGATTTCCGAGCCGTCGTTATCAAAGGCGATGGAGGTCGCAACCTTGAACGCGCGCTCGCGCTTTTTCATCTTGTCGCGGTCCTTCATCGCTTCGCCGGTGACGACCTCGCCTAGAAGGGTTCTGTGGATCATTGTGCGCAGACGGGACAGGCGACTTGGATCATAGGGGTGGCCGCTGGTGTCTTGAATCCAGAACGCGGCAGTGGCGTAACCGTCCTTGGATGTGAACGTGCGCGCATCGACAATATTGGCCCCCACAAGCGCCAACGCGCCACACATCCGGCTAAAGATGCCCGGATGATCCGCCATGGCAAAGCAAACGCGGGTCGCGTCGCGATCAGGGTCAGGCGTCAGTTCAAGGCGGACTTCGTCATCGGCAATTCCGCGCAGCAAGTTGGCGAAGTCCGCGTGGGCGGTCACATGCAGGCCCTGCCAATAGGGCGGGTAGTGGCGCGCCATTTCGATCCGCAGGTCTTTTTCGTCCCAATCGGTCAGCTCGGTGCGCAGATTTTTCTTGGCTTCGGTGCCGCGTTCTTCACGGTTCAGCGCCTCCATCCCTTCTTCAAGGGCGCGACTGGTCTGGCGGTACAGGGCGCGTAGAAGCGATGCTTTCCAGTTGTTCCATGTGTTGGGACCAACGCCGCGAATGTCGCAGACCGTCAGCACACACAGCAGATCCAGCCGTTCCTTGGTTTTCACAGCTTTGGCAAAGTCGCGCACGGTGCGCGGATCGGCGATATCGCGTTTCTGGGCCATATCCGACATCAGCAAATGATAGCGGACCAGCCATTCGACGGTGTCGCATTCCTTGCGATTGAGACCCAGACGCGGGGCGACCTTGCGGGCGATCTGCGCGCCCAGCACTGAATGATCTTCGTCGCGCCCTTTGCCGATATCATGCAGCAGCAGCGCCACATACAGCACCTTGCGGTTGATGCCGTTCTTGATAATCGCGGCAGACACGGGCAGTTCTTCGTCCAGTTCGGCGCGTTCAATGCGGGCAAGGTGGCTGATGCATTGGATCGTGTGTTCGTCCACGGTGTAGTGGTGGTACATATTGTATTGCATCATCGCGACGATGGCGGCGAATTCAGGGATAAATGCGCCTAGCACGCCCAGTTCGTTCATGCGGCGTAAGGCCCGTTCGGGGTTGCCGTGCTTCAGCAGCAATCCAAGAAAAATCCGTGACGCTTCTTTGTCGTTCTGCATGTTGCGGTCGATCAGGCCAAGATTGGCCGAGATCAAGCGCATGGCATCGGGGTGCAAGAGCGTGCCGGTGCGTAGGGCTTCTTCGAATATCCGCAGCATGTTCAGACTGTCGGACAAAAATAGTGCGTCGTCGTCGACCGTGAGCCGGTTTTGCAAAATGGCATAAGGCGCGCGCGCTTTCTTGCGCCGCTTGAGCAGGCGGGTCAGGAGTGGTTCGGCCTTGGTGTGGGTCGCTTCAAGTGCTGTGAGGAAGATGCGGGTCAATTCTCCCACTTGGGTTGCGCGGCGAAAGTAGTCCTGCATGAAATGCTCAACGGCGCGACGTCCGCCGTGATCCTTATAGCCCATACGTGCGGCCACTTCGACCTGAAGATCAAAGGTCAACTGGTCGGTCGCGCGCCCTGTGATCAGGTGCAGATGGCAGCGCACGGCCCACAGGAAATCCTCGGCGGCGTGGAAGGTGTCATATTCGTCTTGCGTGAACACTCCGGCATCGACCAATTCGGCGGCCGTGCGCACGCCGTTCACATATTTACCAATCCAATACAGCGTTTGCAGATCGCGCAGCCCGCCCTTGCCCTCTTTGACATTGGGTTCGACCACATAGCGTTGGCCGCCCTGCTTGTGATGGCGTTCCGTGCGTTCGGCCAGTTTGGCCTCGACGAATTCGGTGGCAGTAGATTTGAACAGGTCGTTCCACAGTTGATCGGCAAGGGACTGCGCAAGATCCGGATCACCCGCCAAATAGCGGTATTCGACCAGCGACGTGCGGATCGTGTAATCTTCGCGCGCAAGGCGCAGGCAGTCTTTGATCGTGCGGGTCGCGTGGCCCACCTTGAGCTTGAGATCCCAAAGAATATAGAGCAGCGATTCAATCAGGCTTTCGGCCCAAGCGGTGGTCTTGTAGGGCGTGAGAAATAGCAAATCGACATCGGATTTGGGCGCCATCTCGCCGCGCCCATAACCGCCAACGGCGACGATGGAGATGTTTTCGGCAGTGGTTGGATTAGGGTTGGGATGCAGGTAGTCCAAGGCCACACCCAGCGCTGATGTAACGATCTGATCGGTCAGCCAAGCATAGGCGCGCGTCGTCGGGCGGGCGGCGAACGGGTTTGCTGCAAAGCTTTCGGCGATTGCAGTGCGTCCGCGTTTTTGCGCGTCGGCCAGAACTGCCACGACCGCAGCGCGGATCGCCTTAGGGTCGGTTTGATCCACCAGCGCGGCTTCAAGCGCTGCGGCGACCGTAGGCGCATCAAAAATTGACTGCGGCGGGCAGAGAAAGCTGTCCGGTGTCGCAGGGTCCGTGCTGATCGGGTCTGTGCTAGTGGGAAGGGCGTCAGAGCCCTGCGCCACCAAAGTTTCTTGGAGCTGGGTCAACGATGACAACCTGACTATTTTGGATTTGTGCGACCGCAAGGCCGCGCTCGTTTGTGCCGTTTGGCAGCAGGCGGAAGATACCACTGGTGCCTTGGAAGCCGGATCGCTGGGTCAGTGCGGCCGCTGTCAGGGCATCACGATTGCCTGCAGCCACAAGCGCGCCGACCGCGGCAATCCCGTCGTAGGCCAGACCGGCCAGTGGATGGGGGGCTTCGCCATAAGTTGCGGCGTAGCGGCTCTCAAACGAGGCGATCTTGCCTTGGTCGGGTAGGGCAAAATAGCCATTCTGAAGGCCGGGAAGGGCCATTGCTTGGGGGGTGGCATTCCAGCGGGTTAGGCCTATCAACGGCGTTGCTTCGGTGTCGATCCCACGATCAGTAAGCGCTGTGGCAAGGATCGGTAAGTCAGCATTTACGCCGGCGGTAACAAATACGGCTTCTGCGCCAGTGGCACCAACCGCTGCGACAATGGGACCAGCGGCTGCAAAAATACCGCCTTGGTTAAAGGCATAGCTTTGCACGCCTGTCACCGTCGCACCGGCACCGCGCGCTGCAGAAACGATGGCATCACGGCCAAGGCTGCCCTGCAGATCATCAGCGTGTGCGATCAGGATACGGTCGAGCCCCTGCGCGGTTGAATAGCGCACCAAGCGATTGGCGGTATTATCGAAAGTCGCACCAAGCACGAACACATTGCCGCCGGCAATTGTTGTGTTGTTAGAGAATGCCAAAACACTGACGCCAGCCTGCGCCGCGGCAAGACCGGCGGCATTTGCGGCCTCTGCGTAAAGTGGGCCGATGATGATCTTGGCGCCGTCATTGATTGCTTGCGCGGCCATTGCTGCAGCCTGATTGGGATTGCCTGCGGTATTGTAAACACGCAGGTTGATCGCCACACCATTCAGGTCGGCAATTGCCATACGGGCTGCGTTTTCAAGGTTCAGTGCTAGAAAACCGTCTGTCGCCTGACCTGATCCACCCGGAACAAGAAGCGCAACCTGCACCGGCGCGCCTGGATCAATGGTTGGGCTGCCACCGCCGCCGCTCATCATCGAAGGATCACAAGCTGCGAGCCAGACAAGGGACATTGCAGTAAACAATTTCAGGGCAGCTTTGCGCAGGCTGGGCAAACGGGTAAACATAGACTATCTCACTTCTTGTGGTGGCGCATTGGTGCGCAAAGCTGGGCGGTTCATACGATACACGCTCTTGCTGGGACCATAATAGGGCAGAGGGCACAAGGGTCGAGTCATGATTTTTGAAACCAAGCCACTCTCCGCTGGCCTATATTTTGTTGCCACACCGATTGGCGCTGCGCGTGATATCACGCTGCGCGCACTTGATATTCTGGCCAGCGCCGATGTGATTGCCGCCGAAGACACCCGCACGGCGCGCAAGCTAATGGACATACATGGCGTGCCATTGGGGTCGCGTCGGGTTGTGGCCTATCACGATCACAGTACCGAAAACGTGCGGGCGCGGCTTATGGCAGAAATCGCGGCTGGAAAATCGGTGGCCTATGTGTCCGAGGCTGGAACGCCGTTGGTCGCTGATCCCGGTTTCGCGCTTGGCCGTGCGGCGATTGCCGCAGGATTTCAAATCATTGGCGCGCCGGGGCCATCGGCTGTGTTGGCTGCGTTGACGGTGTCGGGCCTGCCGAGCGACCGGTTTTTGTTCGTTGGGTTTTTGCCCACCACGGCGGCGGCGCGGCGCACGGAATTAGCTGCGCTCGCCGACGTCAGCGCGACGCTTGTTTTTTACGAATCACCCAAGCGTGTTGGCAAATTGTTAACTGCCATGTGCGAAACCTTGGGGGCCGAACGGTCAGGCGTGGTATGCCGCGAGTTGACCAAAAAGTTCGAAGAAGTGCAGCGCGGCACATTGGGTGAACTTGCGTTGGCAATTGGCGATGCCCCGCTTCGGGGCGAAGTTGTTGTGCTTGTTGATCGCGGTGATGGTCGTGAAACGGACGATGATGAGATCGAGGCCGCCTTGCGTAATGCGATGAAGACGATGCGGGTGAAAGATGCAGCAACGGCTGTCGCAGGTGCGTTCGGATTGGCGCGGCGTGATGTCTATCAGGCTGCCCTGAAACTAGAGAGTGACGAATGAGCGGGATCACATCATATTACGCGGGCCTTTGTGCCGAAGACGCAGTTGCGCAGGACTATGCGCGGCGTGGTCGTTCGGTCGTGCAGCGCCGTTGGCGTGGTAAGGGCGGCGAGATTGATTTGATCCTCGCAGACGGCGACGGGCTGATCTTTGTAGAAGTCAAGAAAAGCCGCAGCCATGGGCGCGCCGCACAAAGCCTGTCGCGCCGTCAGATGGACCGGATCAGCATGGCCGCGTCCGAATTTCTGGGTACACAGCCACGGGGGCAGTTGACCGATGTGCGGTTTGATCTGGCAACTGTGAACGACGTTGGTGAAATAGCGATCCTTGAAAACGCCTTTCAGGAATTCTAGCGCGCGCGCCTTGCACCTGTGGCAGCACTGCGCCATCTAAGTCTGGCAAGTCTTAGTCACAGGATGCCCGCGATGACCCTTAAAGTTGCGTTTCAGATGGACCCGATCGGGCCGATTAACATCAATGCTGACAGCACCTTTCGCATTGCCGAAGAAGCGCAGGCGCGGGGGCATTCCCTGTTTTATTACACACCTGATCGGCTCGCCTACCAAGAGGGGCGCATTACCGCGCGCGGTTGGCCACTAACTGTGCGCCGCGAAGTAGGCAATCACTTTACGCTGGGCGACGAGGTCGAGGTTGATCTGGCTGATTTCGACGTGGTTTGGCTGCGTCAGGATCCACCATTTGACATGGGCTATATCACGTCGACCCATTTGCTGGATCGCATTCACCCCGACACATTGGTCGTTAATGATCCGTTTTGGGTGCGCAATTATCCTGAAAAGCTACTGGTTCTGGATTTCCCTGATCTTACGCCGCCCACAGCAGTGGCGCGTGATCTTGATACACTCAAGGCATTCCGCGCGCGGCATGGCGATATCATCCTCAAGCCGCTCTATGGCAACGGCGGTGCGGGTGTTTTCAAACTCCCCGAGGCCGACGGGAACCTTGCTTCGTTGCACGAGATGTTCACCGGCATCAACAATGAGCCGCTGATTATGCAAAAATTCCTGCCGGCCGTCGCGGCGGGCGACAAGCGCGTGATTCTGGTCGATGGCGAACCTGTTGGCGCGATCAACCGTGTGCCTGCCAAAGGTGAAACGCGATCGAATATGCATGTGGGTGGACGCGCCGAAAAAGTAGATATGACCGAACGTGATCTTGAGATATGCGCGCGGATCGGACCGCTTTTGCGAGAAAAGGGTCAGGTTTTTGTCGGGATTGATGTGATCGGCGACTGGTTGACCGAAATCAACGTGACCTCGCCGACCGGCATTCAGGAACTTGAGCGTTTTGACGGCACGAATATCGCCGAAAAAATATGGCAAGCGATTGAACGCCGCCGCGCCTGACCGTACCGCGCCAAGCCTGCGCATGCGGGCAATGTCGCTGATGATGCGCGTGATCGCGCGGCCAAAGCTGACCCGCCTAACGACACCTGTTGATGCTGCGCGTCAGTTTGAACGCACCGCCCGTCGGGTGTTCCGCCGTCCCCCCTATATGTGCCATTTGACTGAAAGTGGTACCCCGATCCTGCAATGGCTTAGCGTCGGCAAATGCCACGCGCGCCGCGTCGTGCTTTATCTGCATGGCGGTGCTTATGTCGTGGGCAACGGCACCAGTCATTCTGGTATGCTTGGGCGGCTTTCAAAGCTGACTGGGTTGCGGGTCGCAGCGCCAGACTATCGCTTGCTGAAAGATGCCCCGTTTCCGGCGGCCTTCGAAGACGCGGTGGCGGCATGGGATCATCTGATCGCGCGTGGTTATGACCCTGAAAACATCGTGCTTGGCGGAGATAGTGCGGGTGGCGGGCTGATGTTTGCGCTCTTGGCACATCTGACGGAACGTGGCACCTCTCCGGCTTGCGCATTTGCGTTTTCACCGTGGACGGATTTGACGCTGAGCGGTGAAAGCATGCAGGCAATTGCCAAGACCGAAGTGCTGTTGCCCGTGGAACGGATGGGTGAAGCAGTGCAATTGTATCTGGATGGCGCGCGAGCGGATGATCCGCGCATATCGCCGCTTTTTGCTCGGTATGTCGCGCCGCCGCCTGTCCTAATTCAAGTCGGGAGCGGTGAAGCATTGCTGGATGATGCGCGCCGGATGGCAGCGCATTTGCGTGACGCAGGCGGCGCGTGTCAGCTTGATATCTGGGAGGATGCACCGCATGTCTGGCAGATCATGGACGGCTGGATCCCCGAGGCACGCGCGGCGTTGCGCGACACCGCAGCCTTCGTTCAAACCTCGCTGGATAATGCCAACCGGTAACTCACCGCTTCGGCCACATGCGGTTGGCGCACGTCGCTTTCCTCTTCAAGATCGGCGATCGTGCGGGCCACGCGCAAGACACGGTGATAGCCCCGCGCGGACAGCCCAAAGCGTTCGGCCACCTTTGTCAGGAGCGCGCGCCCTTGGCTGTCTGGCGTAGCGATTTCTTCTAGCAGGGCGCCTTCGGCGTCTGCGTTCACGCGAAGTGTGTCGTGATCTTTGAACCGCGCCGACTGAATATCACGCGCCGCTGCCACCCGTGCCGCGACGTCGGCCGAACCATCGCCAGACGCTGGCAAGTCGAGGTCGCAAAAGGCGACTGGTGGCACTTCGACCCGCAAATCGAAGCGGTCCATGAGTGGCCCGGAGATGCGTCCCAGATAATCCTCGCCACATTGTGGAACGCGTGCGCAAGCCCGCGCAGGATCGGCCAGATAGCCGCATTTACAGGGGTTAGCGGCGGCGATCAGCATAAACTTGCAAGGATAACGCACGTGCGCATTCGCGCGTGCGACGACGACATCGCCAGTTTCAATCGGTTGGCGTAGGGTTTCCAGCACGGTACGGGAAAACTCGGGGAATTCGTCCATGAATAGCACGCCGTTGTGGGCAAGGCTGATTTCGCCCGGTTTGGCACCGCGTCCACCGCCGACGATCGCGGCCATTGATGCGGTGTGATGGGGCTCACGAAACGGGCGTTCGCGGCTTATCCCGCCCTCATCCAGCAGCCCTGACAGCGAATGAATCATCGACGTCTCAAGCGCTTCGACCGGATCAAGGGGCGGCAGGATACCGGCAAGCCGTGCGGCCAGCATTGATTTTCCCGACCCGGGAGAGCCGACCATAAGCAAGTGATGTCGCCCTGCTGCCGCGATCTCCAGTGCGCGTTTGGCGCGCTCCTGCCCTTTGACATCGCGAAGGTCGCGGGTCCGGGTTGGGCGTGTCACTTCGCCCGGTGTTGCAGGGGCGATCAGCGCTTGCCCGCTGAAATGGCGCACCACATCTGCCAATGACCGCGCGCCGATGACTTTGGCAGCACCGACCCATGCGGCTTCGGCCCCGCAGGCCTGCGGGCACAGGAGCGTGCGGTCTTCGCTCGCGGCTGTCATCGCAGCGGGCAGCGCGCCGACGACTGAAACCAGCGATCCATCCAGCGACAGTTCTCCAAGGGACATCGTTTCTTCGGCCTTGTCTTGCGGGATAATGTCGAGGGCCGACAACAGCGCCAAGGCGATGGGCAGGTCATAGTGCGAGCCTTCTTTGGGAAGATCGGCGGGTGACATATTGATTGTGATCCGCTTGGAAGGTAGCGCGATGGCCATTGCCGTCAGCGCTGCACGTACTCGTTCGCGGGCTTCGGAAACGGCCTTGTCTGGTAAGCCGACAATCGAAAATGCCGGCATTCCGGGCGAAATGGCGCATTGCACCTCGACCTGTCGGGCTTCGACCCCTTCAAAGGCCACCGTATAGGTCAGTGCGACCATGTCTTCCCTTCCTCCGCTAATGGTTAACGGTTTGACAGGAAAGGCGTTTAAGAATGGTTAACGAAACATCTTAAGGCATCGGGAAAGGGCAGCGTTCCAGCGGCATTTCATATTGGGAAAGTTCAGTATCGCGGGCCAATCCTTTGGTGCGCCATTCCTGAATTGCCGCAAGCGACAGCTGGGCGTGAACGTATGCCATCGCAGTATCAGATGCCGGCAACGCATAGCCCGCGATACGGATTGCAACAGGGGCAAAGAACGCATCGACGATACCGTAGGTGCCAAAAAGGAACGGGCCGTCGGATGCATCAAGCGCGGCTGACCAGATTTCATCTATTCGCGCAAGATCGGCCTGAACCGCTGCGTTTGGTTTGAAGCCAGCCCAGCCGGTCGCAAGGTTCATCGGGCAAGCACCGCGTAGCGCTGTAAAGCCAGTGTGCATTTCAGCGATCAGGCTTTGGGCCTTGGCGCGGTCTGCCGGATCGTTTGGCAAAAGGCCGCGTTCCGGAAAGGCATCCGCAAGCCCCCAGCAGATTGCCAAGCTATCAGACAACACACCGCCGTGTGGCGTTCGCACCGCCGGCACCGTCCCAGAGCCGCCAAAATTAGCAACGTCGGTTGAAAACGTTTCACTGTAAATCAACGTGTCGTGGACCGTGACAGGAATGTCGTGGACCGCAAACGGCAGCCAGCCGCGCAGCGACCAACTTGAATATAAACGCTGTCCGATCAATATGTTATATGTCATCTTGAGATTATTCCAGACCTAGGTGTTGGGATCAAACGACAAATTGTGACGGCTCCCATCACGGTAGATGATTGATCCGCGCGACGCCTAATGTAGGCCGCATCTGGATTTCGGTAATCGAGAAGTTATCGATATGATGCCCCATGGCCTGATACGCAGTGCGTCCGCTGGCACGCTGGATTTGCGTCATGATCACACCGATGTGCGCAACGGCGATGATATCGCGACGCGGGTTTTGGGCGATGATTACGTCGATTGCGGCGTCGACACGCGCGGCGACCATGTTCCAGCTTTCGCCGTTTGGGGCGGTCAGATCACCCGGTTCCTCCCAGAAACGGCGGGACAGATCAGGGTCGCGGGCGGCGACCTCGTCAAAGGCTAAACCGTCCCAGTCGCCGAAATTAAACTCGCGCAGGCCCGCATGGTGCGGCAGGCGGGTGCGTGTGCCCTGAATTGCCGTGGCCGTGTCGGCAGCACGCGACAGGTCAGAGGAAACAACGAAAGCATCATCAGGCAAATAGCTGTCGATCCGAGCGATTTGCGCCGTGTCGGATAGGTCAGCGGGAACGTCGCGATGTCCGACGAACGTTTTCTCGTGGGTCGGGCCGTGACGCACCCAAAAGACGGTGGTCATCCGAGCTGCCCCTTGAGGACCATTGGCAATCCGGCGATCACATTCACAACCAGATCAGCGCGTGCGGCCACGGCCTGATTAAGCGCGCCCTGTGCGTTACGGAACGCGCGGGCAAGGGCGTTCTCTGGCACAATGCCCGCGCCGACCTCGTTTGAGACAATCACAAGCGGTGTGGTGCGCGCAGCGATGGCGTTAACGAAGTTATTAACTGCGTCGGCGGCTGGCACATTGGCTAGCAGGGCATTGCTAAGCCAAAGCGTCGCACAATCGAGCAGAACGATTTGGCTTGCTGCAGCATTCGCCAGCGGTGTGGCGATGTCATGCGGGGCTTCGATGGTGTGCCAGCCTGCGCCGCGCTGAGATTGATGGGCCGCAACTTTGGCCGCCATTTCCGCGTCGTATGCCTGCGCCGTCGCCAAATAGACCCGTGGACGCCCTGTTTGCGTAACCAAACGCTCGGCAAATACGGATTTTCCTGACGCAGCGCCACCTAGAACCAAAGTGAGCGCGGGCAAGGGGAAATCTGACACGGTTCGTGATCCAATATCGTTAGCGTTTCGTAATACCTCTTAAGAACACGTTGACGCCACACAATACAATACAGGGGTTTTCGACATGGCATTTGACGGAC
>JBLHNX010000008.1:0-22379 GCA_047622125.1 Paracoccaceae bacterium
AATAATTTGTGCCTCAGTAAAACGGCTCTTTCGCATTTGTTTGCTCCTTCGAAAGGTTGAACAAACTCTACATCAAAGTGAGGGAAGTTTCGGGGGGCAGGTCACCAGCCAGACAAGCTACAACAGAACGCCTATATCGAGCGTTACAATCGCACCGTCCGGGGTAAATGGCTGAGCCAATACATCTTTGAAACCATCGAGGAGGCGCAGGGCCAAGCAACTGAATGGCTCTGGACTTACAACAACGAGCGACCCAACATGAGCATCGGCGGCATAACACCCGCAATGAAACTGAAAACAGCTGCGTGAATTCTGCGGCTGGACCCCATCAAAAATTGGGGGGATTGCCGGTACCCACCTCAAAACTCCGTAAAAATGGAGTATCGGGCACCTACCCTAACACAATGGGACCCCAGCGGACTGGTGATGATCGCCGGAGCCATGGGATCCGGCTGTCTCAGCCCGCAAATGGAATGTCACGTGGAGGCTGGTGACGCACGTTCGCGAGGTGCGCACCTTATGCTGGCCTGCTGACCTATGCGCGTGGGCACTTTAAATTAGCGACGCCCCGTCAGTTCGACATGATCTGGATGACAGCGGGCGTTATGATGACGGCGAAAAGCACTGGCAGAAAGAAGAGGATCATCGGGATGGTCAGTTTGGGCGGGAGCGCCGCGGCCTTCTTCTCGGCCTCTATCATGCGCAGGTTCCGGTTTTCCTGCGCCAGAACCCGTAACGCAGGGCCCAGCGAGGTGCCGTATTGTTCGGACTGCGTCAGGCCGGACACCACCGACCTGACGCTATCGAGATCGGTCCGTATCCCGAGGTTCGTATATGCGGTGCGCCGATCGGGCAGGTAGGACAGTTCCGCCGTTGTCAGCGTCAATTCATCGGCGAGTTCCTTGGAATGGGGGCTTATTTCCTCAGCTACCTTGCGGAAGGCACTTTCGCTACTCATGCCGGATTCGACGCAGATCAGCAGCAAGTCCAGAGCATCGGGCCAGTGGCGCCGAATCGACATCTTGCGCTTGGTGATGCGGTTCTTCACGTAGAGACGGGGCAGAAACCCGCCTGCAACGGCGGCCAGTAGGACGATCGCGATCTTGGCGGCCATGGGCCAGTCAGGCCGGATCACGGCGAATACGTAGAACGCAGCCAGGATAAAGGTGATGATCGGCATCAGCACCTGCAGGGCCTGGTAGGCGATAATCGGAGCCGGCCCGCGGTAGCCAGCGATGGCCAGCATGCGTTCGGTCGCGTCACCAGCGTTAAGCCGGGCGAAGTTGAAGCGTGTCACGATGGCAGTGTACAAACGCCGGGGTTGGCGGAACAGCAGGGATTGGCCCGCGACGGTGTCCGGCTTGGCGCGTGCCCGCAGCCGAACCCTTTCTCGCGCGTCGGTCAGTTGGTGCACGCGCAGGCCCAAGGCATCACGCGCCAGATATGGCCAACTGATGGCAATGACCACGCCAAAGACGGCAAGGGCCGCCATTGCTGCAACGATCAGGTCGGGCGTGTTGGTTGGGTCGATCAGGGACATGACGCGCGCCTCTCAGAAATCGAAATTGATCATGAAGCGCATGACCAGAACGCCGATGAGCATCCAGATGCCGCAGATCGCGAGCACGATTTGTCCAATCGTCGCGACAAAGAGCAGCGTGATGTAATCGGGGCTCATGATATAGACGAAGAAACATACGATGATGGGCAGCGAGCCGATGATCCATGCCGATGTCTTGGCTTCGATGCTCATCGAACGGATCTTGGCATGCATTTTCTTGCGCTCGCGCAGAACGATCGAGAGATTGTCGAGCGCTTCAGCCAGGTTGCCGCCCGAGCGGGCCTGGATCGTGATCACGATCGCAAAAAAGCGCGCTTCGGACAGCGGAATCCGCGAGGCCATCCGCTCCACCGCTTCGGCGACGGGCATGCCCAATGTCTGATTGTCCATCACCAGCTTGAATTCGGTTCGCATCGGCTCGTCGGCCTCGGTAGCGATGACCCGCAGACAATCGCCAACTGGCATCCCTGCTTTGACGCCGCGAACAATGCTGTCGACGGCGTCCGGAAATTCATCGGCAAACCGGGCAAGCCGCCAGTTTCTGCGGTAGATCACATAGATTGCGGGCACCAGCAGGCCAATGGCGACCCCCAAGGCCACGGCCAGCGCCGGGTTGATACCGGTTACGAGCCAGATCGCCGCGACGGCGCCCAATGCGATGAGGGCCGACATGCCCCAATAGGTTTGAAGCGACCAATCCAAGCCGCCCTGCCGCAGGAGGAGGGTCAGCGTCGGGCGTTTGTGGCCGCGCGCAAAGCGGACTTTCTGCCGCTCGGCCATCTCGCTCAGGGTGTGTTCGATCGATAGATTGCGGCGCAGACCGGGGGTTGCGGTTGTCCCGGCCTTTTCCTCCAGAGCCATGGCCATTCTCCGAGACCGTGTGCGCGCTCCCGCCAGTCGCCGATAGAACAGGGCAAACATCAGCCCGCCTGCGCTGAGCGTGACAAGCGCAAAGACGACAATTGACGGGGCCAGGCTCAACATGACAACTCCATTTCAAATAGGCTCGTCGGGGGCTACATTTGAGGCTTCAAGCGCGGCGGTCAGCCGTTCTTCCTCGCCGAAATATCGGGCGCGATCCCAGAAGGCCGGATGCCCGATGCCAGTGGACCGATGCCGACCAACGACATTGCCGGCCGCATCCTCGCCGAGGATGTCGTAGACGAAGAGGTCCTGCAGGGTCGGAACCTCGCCTTCCATGCCTATGACCTCGGTGATGTGGGTGATGCGGCGCGATCCGTCGCGCAGGCGGGCGGCCTGTACGATGATGTCGATGGAGGTCACGGCCATTTCCCGGATCGTCAGGGTCGGCAGGGTGTAGCCTCCCATGGTGATCATCGCCTCGATCCGCGACAGCGCCTCGCGCGGTGAGTTTGCGTGCAACGTGCCCATCGACCCGTCATGCCCGGTGTTCATCGCCTGCAGCAGATCAAAGGCCTCGGGGCCGCGCACCTCGCCGACGATGATCCGCTCTGGGCGCATCCTGAGACAGTTCTTGACCAGTGCCCGCATGGTGATCTCGCCTACGCCTTCGATGTTGGGTGGGCGTGTCTCCAGCCGCACAACGTGGCGCTGTTGCAATTGCAGTTCGGCCGAGTCCTCGCAGGTGACGATCCGCTCGTCCGGCGATACATAGGCGGTCATGCAATTGAGCAGTGTTGTCTTGCCCGACCCGGTCCCGCCCGAGATTAACACATTGCACCGCACCCGCCCGATGATCTTGAGGATTTCGGCCCCCTCGGGTGAAATCGCGCCGAAGCCGACCAATTGATCAAGCGTCAGCTGTTCCTTCTTGAACCTGCGGATGGTCAGGGAGGGCCCGTCGATCGACACCGGCAAGGCAATAACGTTGACCCGGCTGCCATCGGGCAGGCGGGCATCGCAGATCGGCGTGGATTCATCGACACGCCGCCCAACTTTGCTGACGATGCGCTGACAGACGTTAAGAAGCTGGGTGTTGTCGCGGAACCGGATGTCGGTTTCCACCACCTTGCCGCCTACCTCGATGAAGATGTTGTTGCTGCCATTGACCATGATGTCAGAGATGTCGTCGCGTGCCAGCAGCGGCTCCAGCGGGCCGTAGCCGAGAACGTCGTCGCATATCTCTTCGACCAGCGCCCCTTCTTCGTCCGACGAGATCATGGCCTTCCGCGCGATCAGGATATCGCGAACGATGTGGCGAACTTCCGTGCGTGCCAGATCAATGTCCATAGAAGACAATTGCGCCACGTCGATCGCGTCGATCAGGGCGTGAAAGACATTTGATTTCAAGTCGTAATAGGTTCGAGGTTTTCCTTTGGATTCACGCCCTTTTTTGCCCAGTGGGGCCACCTTCATCGGGGGCATGACCGGTGCGGTCGCAGCGCTACTTGCCACGGGATCTGCGGGCAATTTGGCGACCACAGGCGTCTTGCCCGGTTGGTCGTCTGGGCTTCGTTTACCGAACATCTGTCCTGCCTTTCATGCTGGTTCGGCGTCCGTGGATCGCCAGCCGCGAGCCACTAGCCGAGGGTGTGTCAGTGCCGCAAGCGGCGCCAGAGCCGTGCAAGACCGCCGACTTTCGCTGATGCAGCGTCCTTGGATCCGGTCAGAGCCTGTTCAAGCTTGGAGAAGGGGCGTTTGGCGGTGTTCTTTATTGATGTCTCGCTCAACATCTGTCCGTTGTTTGCGGCATTGCTGAACAGCTTTGCATCGAAGCCGAATGTCGCAGCCACGTTGAGTTTAAGCGCCGACGCGAACTCGGTTGTCTTGATCTCGGACCGCGCTGGCGTGCCGACCTTGTTGAGCACCAGCCGTGGTGGCTCGTCATGCGGGCGCAGTATGTGCAGCATTTCGATGAAATGCTTGGCGTTGCGCAGGTTGCCGAGTTCCGGCTCTGCCGTGAGGATGATGTCATCCGCCGCGCGCAAGGCCTGCTTGACCCATGTCGAATATGAATGGGGCACATCAAGCACGACAAGGGAAAAACTGTTCTGTGCAATGTCGAACAGACGGCTCAGAATCTCGGCCGCCGGTTCGATCACCTCGCGTGTGGTGTTGCCGCCGGGCAGGACGCTGAGGAATTCGCCATGCGGCACCAAGAGGCGATCAAAGAGCGCCTGATCGAGACGCACCGAATTGCCGTTGCTGCCGTCGCCGAGCAATTGATCCGCAAAGCAAGTGGCGGACTCGAGGTTCAGGTTCAGCGCCACCGATCCGAATTGCAGGTCCATGTCGATCAGCAGGACCGGGCGGCGCTGCCCCTGTGCGATGTTCCATGCAAGGTTTTGCGCAATCGTCGAGGCGCCCACGCCGCCTTTTGCGCCGATAAAGGCACAGATACGACCTGTTCCAATGGCACCTGGCTTGTCCAAAAGGCGCAAGATCGTGGCGACGAGCGTCAGGATATAGACCGGCCCCACGACGTAGTCACTGATGCCAAGATCCATCAGATCGCGGTAGAGCGCCACATCATTGGAGGTGCCGATCACCACGACCTTGGTCTTGAGCTCGCAGTAGTCGGCCAGTTCTTTCAGTTGGGCCATCAGCGTGTCGCGCGACCCGACCCCTTCTAGGATCAACAGGTCTGGCGTTGGGTTGGCGCGGCAGAAGGCGATTGCCCCGGGAATACCGCCCATGCTGGTCTTTGTTATCGCGTGCGCCAATCGACGGTCTAGCGCGACCTCGGCAATGACGGCGTCGACCTCTGCTGTCTCGCTGAAGGTCCCGACGGTGATGTGGGGCACATGCCCGACGGGGCTTGGCGTCGCGGCAACAGTTTCAGGCTCTGTCAGGAGCAATGGTGGAGGCTGGGCGTTCATGATCGCGTGGTCCTCTTCACGGGGACGTAGCCGACGGCAGGGTGATGGCCTCGACCTCCATCAATTCGATGCTGTTGGTGCGATAGATGCTGATCGTCCGGGTGGACGCGGCGGGGATGCTATCGGTCGCAGGCGGGGCAGAGAGTTCGGCATTGTCGGCCAGCGAGCGCAGGACGAGGGATAGCGTGCCCGACGCGGCGGCCGAGGTGATCATCGCGACCTGATTCTCGTAAATCTCCAACGTGGCCGTCTTGCCAACGAGAAAGTCGCCATCCTGTGGGGCGGCCATCTGGTCGATGGCCAGCACACGCACATTGCGCAAAAGTACCCGGCTGCTGGTCTGTCCTGCACTGGGACCGGACGGCACCCTGAAGGTTTCCATCACGTCCACATGATCATTGGGCAGGATGAACCCGCCGGCCGAGGTTTCGGCGCTCACAGGCACCGCGACGGCGCGCATGTTCGTGGCCAGCATGACCGACAAGAACCCCGCGCCGTTGCCCACCAGGCGGCTCTCTTGCATGGGTTCGCCTGCGATCAGATTGCTCCGCACGATCATGCCAAGCATTTCGGACGGCGCGCTGGGGCGTGATGCTTGCGTAATGAAGGACGGGCCGACTGCGCTGGATGGCCAGGCCTGCCACACCAAATTCTCGGGGATCAGGGCCGCGCCTGACGGCACATCGGTCGCTGCGACAAGCACGTCCATTGTAGGGATCGGCACGGCCACGGGAACGCCTGCCACGTCGGTCACCGCGCCCTGCGACACGACGATCCAAGCCGCTGCGCCGCCCAGCGAAAGCGCGACGAGGATGATTGCGATACGTAGCATGGCAAGCTCCCGTTCAATAAAGGGCGCGACTAGTCGCGCAGGACAGTCACTGGAAGGCGTCAACCCAGGGACTGGAAAAGATCTTCATCACTCCGGCTGCTGCAATCGAAACCCCAAGCGGAATGCCGATTGTTCGTCCGTGCAAGCGCAGAAACCACGCTGGCAAAGGGTTTGTCGGGTTCAGCAGGATGGCGCGAAACGTCTTCAGCGGGATGGCGCGAAACGTCAGCGCGCAGATCGCCAAGACGCCTCCGAACGCGGCGGCCCAGAGAAGAAAGGAAAACACCTCTCCAGCCCCCACCCATAGCGCCGTTGCGGGGATCAGTTTGGCATCACCGCCCCCGATCGCACCGCCCCAAAAGAGGGCGAGATGAACACTGAATGTCACGGCCGCGGCTGCCACGCTCATTCCGATCTGTTGCAGGGAAAACCCGGCAAGCGGCGCCAGCAAGACATAGCCCGCCAGCAACACGATGATGATGCGATTTGGGATCATACGCGTGTCAGCATCACCGACGGCTGCCCACAGCAAGGTCGCAATGAACAGTGCGATCCCGACCACTGCCGGGATCATCGTCATGGAGTAGCCCCCCCCGGCAGTGCTTATTTGTCCTAGCATTGATGGACCGACGTCGTCGCCATCCGCTTTTTTTCGATCATTTCGTCAACCTTAGTTCGCGCCGCCGAGAGCGGTGGTGATCGACGTGAACACGGCGCTCAGCTGTGGGCCAAGCAGCGCCAAAGCACCGATGATGACAACCGACACCATGGCGGCAATCAAGCCATATTCAATGGCCGTCGCGCCGGCGGTGGCTTCTTTAAAACGTTTCACTAAATTGCTCATGGGAATCTCCTAAAAATGATGCGGCCTTGCCTTAGAGACGTGGCCACAAGTTTAGCACCCACGGCAGATTGGGTCGGACATTATCGCCGAAGCCCAGCGTTAGATCCTGAGGTGCCTTGCCGCCATCATGACAGTTTCACAGCTCGAAAAATACCTGACCTCATGGTCAGGACCTTCGGCCAGCCAGTGCAGCACAGGCGCATTTCATGCAGGGCGGGGCCATAAAGGGCGCCTGGCACGGGCGTGAAATACCGGTCTGCCTGTCGTCATTGTCTGTGCGTGCCCGCGTTCGCAGATGTGGTGGACGCTCCGGCTTTGACCGGGCCCTGACGATGGCTACACGCGCGCGCGACCCGCCGATCCTGCGGATGATCTAGATCAATTTCCGCTTTTCAAAGACACGGTAATGTGTCTGTACGGTCGATTCGCAGACGGCCTGAAAGATATCGGATCGGGCCCCGCATTCGGAGTGGGCCTGAAACGGCCAGACCGGCCCGGTCGGATGTGACTGAGAATTTACAGTGGCGCCCCAAACCATCTGGGAAACGGCGGCACTGCCTCGGGGATTGCGCCCTTTGGGGATCATCGGACGGACTAATCGAATGGCCTGTCCAAAAAAGCAGGACCACTTCACATAGCTTGGATTCTGGATTGCACAGGCCACCTCGCATAGCAGGAGACCTTAGATAATGTACGATACAATCAAAATATCCGCGAGCAGCATGCCCGTGCTGATCGCGGACCATGATGAGTACTTTCGCGTCGCTTTGAATACCATTCTGACCGACCGTCTGGACGTGCCCAAGGTGATAGAAACGTCTTCGTTCGATGAAGCCCTTGAGTGCCTGCCGGCGCATCCGGAGCTGTCGATGGCGCTGTTCGCGCTCGACATGCCTGGAATGGACAACTGGGTTGACCTGCATACGGTCCGCGAGCTGTTCCCGAAGCTTCGGGTGGTTGTCGTCTCTGCCTCGCAGGAACGCCAAGACATTTTGATGGCACTGGAAAGTGGCGTCCATGGCTACGTGTCCAAAGCCGCTAGCGTGGACGAGCTGAGCGAGGCGTTGAGTATGATTTGCAAAGGCTTCGTCTACATCCCACCGATCTTTCCAGACCTACCAACGCATCCTGAGCAGAACCAGTATTTTGCCCTCGGCGAGGCCAAGGCCCGCACCATCAACTACCCGCATGTGACCCCCCGGCAGAAGGAGATCATCGAACTGCTTGTGACGGGCAAGTCCAACAAGGAGATGGCGCGTGCGATGGATATCAGCGAAGGGACGGTGAAGTTTCACCTGTCTTCCGCCTTTCGCCTGCTCAACGCGACCAACCGGGTCGAAGCGGCAACGGCCGGGATGGACCTGCTGCAACACATCGTTGAGGAGCGTGTCGAGGCATGACCCTGCACAATCTCCACTGGTCCTGCCCTGCCGCGCGAATTACTGGTCGTAAGGATGGGCCGTTCGGCCTGCCCGTACAGTCGGCTTTTCAGGGCGCGAATTTCGCGTCATCCTTCATGAAGATGCGACGCTTCCGCTGCCGACTCTTCAGACATCAGGATTCTTGGGTATCGTGCTGCGGCGCCGACACCGAGCTGAATGGAAACGAAAAAACCCTGAAGTTCTGCGGACCTGTAGATGGTCATGCGTGATAGTGTCGTGCGCTCCGCGCGAATGGGAGCATCGGCCGCGTCCGGTGCCGAGGAGCCAAAGAAGATGCCAAACCAGAACAAGAAAAAGCCCAGTCGCGCGATTGCTCTGATGTTTGCTGTCGGGCTCGCGTTCATCCCGTCACTGGCGACCGCGCAGGCGGTCGAATCGACCTATCCTATCTGGCCGACCGGGGAACCCGCTTCGGCAACAGTCACGTCCAGAATGGTCACGCTGACGGCCGACTTCGTGATCATGCTACACGTCCCGCGCGAGATCGGCGCCGTTTTTCTGGGCAACTCAAGTATGGCCGACGCGACCTGGACGGACGGGCGCATGATCATTCTGAGAGGCGTCTCACAGGGCGTGACCAACATGATCGTTCTCGACGAGGAGGGTTTCGAACTGGCCGAGTACATTGTGCAGGTCAGTGATCGAAAACCGGGCATGATCACGGTGCGGCGCGCTATCGATCTTCAGTCTTACTTCTGCCCTGGTGGTTTTTGCGAAAGCGATGGCTCCCCTAATGCCATGCAGGAAACGGGCACGACAGCCATTCCAGGTGCAAATTGAGGCCGCCCCGCCGTTGGTGCCGCGTCACGCGGGACAGTCTGGGACGGGGTCGAAAAACCTGTGGCCTCATGTGGAAGGCCGCTTTGCGACCCAGCTTTGTAAGTGACACGCATGGGGCAATATCTATTGTCGGCGCCCTCGTTTTGCCTGTTCTGCTCGGCATGTCGGGATTGGCGCTTGAATACGGCGGCGCAATGCTGGCCAAGGTCGAGACACAGCGCGTGGCCGATCTGACCGCCATGGCGGGTGCAGACGCCTATGCGCGATATCAACGCCTGTCGGACGCGACCATGGCCGCCGAGAGCGTTGCCGTGTTGAACGGCATACCGCGGGATCGGATCACGATAACGCTAGAGCCGTCACCGGCAGCGCCTGGGACCATGGCGGTGCAATCAGAGATCACCACGCAGCGGACGCTGTCGCTGGCCCGCGTGCTGAACGCCCGGCAATATCTTGACGTGACGGTCGTGGCGCTCGCGGGCAGGATTGAGGGCGCACCCGCGTGTATTCAGGCCCTCGATCCCTCTGGCAGCGGTGTGACGCTTGGTGGTGGGACATCCATAACGGCCAACGACTGCGGCGTCGCATCCAATGCCACGGTCACGACCCCCTGCGGCACCTCGATGACGACATCGGCTGTCACCTACAATTCGGCAGCCCCGCCGACCCAATGCAACAACATTCTGTCGCCGGGCGGTGGGCCCGCACCCCTTGTGCGAGGGACGACCCCTGATCCGCTGGCGGGAAGTTCCGCGGTCGCCCTTGCCGCGACCAATCTGGCCGTGGTGGCCGGTTTAACCGTGCCGGTCGTTGCCGCTGGCGGCGATATCGATTTCGGCAACAAAGAGGCGGCTACCCAACAGCAGGCTGCCGCCGTGGGATGCGCGGCGGACTACAACCGTTCCCAGAAACTGTGGACGTTCACGTGCCCCGGACAAACCACAGTGAACCTGGGCAATATCACCCTCGCCTCCAACATGTCGCTCGACTTCGGATACGGCGCACCGGCCACGACTGCCTACAATATCTCTGGCACCGTCGAGAACGCCGGTAACAATATGCGGTTTGCACCCGGAATTTATACCATTGCAGAAGGAATTAGTGTGGATTCCGGAGCCACTACAGAATTTGACGGTGGCAGCTTCCGTGTAGGGCCAGCAAGTAGTGGCAATGCAATCAAGGTTAACAGCAACGCAACTCTGACCTTGGGCGATCCGCTGGTCATAGGTGAAATATTCCAGATTTTTGGCGATGTGGATACGAGTGCCAATAGCTGTTTGACATTTGGCGCAGCCGAAAATCACGAGTTGGCCGGTGCCGTCGAGGCGTCCGGCGGGATCATCTTTGGCGCAGGTGTCTATACAATTGATGGCTATCTGCATCTTGGCCCCGGCGCAGCCGTGCATTGCGCTGGTGCTGACATCAGTTTCCAGGCAATCGACACAGCCATCATCCTGTCTGGGCAGGGCGCGGATTCAGCTGGGCCACAGTGTCGAAATCAGGCCTTTTGCTCAACTTCGGGATACCAGAGCATGAGGATTACGGCTTCGACCACCGGACCATTCGCCAAGGTGGCTATTATTGGACCGCTGGACACAGCCGTCACCTACGGCGCGTCAATGCACTCTGGTGGGTTCGAGGGAGAGATTTCTGGTGCCTTCTACTTTCCGAATGGCCCGATCAGCCTCAGCGGCGGTGCCAACGTCAGTGGTGGGGCCGACGCCTGCCTTCAATTGATCGGGTCCACCGTCACTCTGTCGGGGGGGGCGACTGCCGCCAGCGATTGCGTCGACGCAGTCGCCGGATCGGGCGGGACAACGCGGTTGTTGCGATGACCCATCATGTTCCCCGGATATCTCGCTTTTTTGAGGCTCTCTCGCGGGCCGCACACGCGACATGGTCCGACGAGAGGGGCAGTCCCGCAGTGGAATTTGTCTTGATCGCCCCCTTCTTCCTGCTGATCCTCGCGGCGACATTTGATATAGGTATGATATTGCGCTTAAAATTCGGGTTGGACGCCCAGATTTCAGCCGCCGCGAATTATGGCCAGACCCGGGGGCGCGCAGTTACCGATGCTGCCGCCGGCCCATTCGCGGGCGAGATCGCGGCCCTGATGTCGGGCGGGCGCACCGCGATGGATACCGCGGTCGTGCTCAACGAGGCAGCCCGTGCAACCATGATCGACGCAACCCTGGCAACCAGCGACCTTACCGGGACAATGGCACAATGCTACTGTCCGACGCCTGCTGACGGTGACATCCAATGGGGCACTGCGCGACCGTGCCTGTCGTCATGCACAGACGGCAGCACGGCTGGCAGATTCATCGAACTGTGGGCGAGCACCCCCTACATTTCACTTTTCGGTGGCTATGGAATGACCGAGGATGGCACCATCTCGACACACGCTGTCGTGCGTTTGGAATGAATATCGTCTTTCGGGCCTTCAAACGTATTACGTCGGGTCTGGCGGGCACCGCAGCGATCGAGTTTGCTTTTGTCATCTTCCCCACGATGCTGTTGATTTTCGGCTCGATTGAAGTGGCCCGCCTTGTATGGGTGCAGAATTCCGTCCATGAAATCGCCATTACGGGCGCGCGCTGCATGGGGATCGATGCCGAAGAATGCACGGACGCAAACGGGTTTGATCCTGCTGCAACCAAGGCGCATATTCAGGACTTGGCCCGCGCTTGGGGGCTGTCGCTCGACGTGTCGGACATAGACCTGAGTGAGAATGCGACCTGCGGCGGAGCAACCGACTTTTCCCGTGTCGTGATCCGTTACGATTTCACCAGCTTCCTGACCCTGTTGACCGACATTGATCTGGGGTTCGAGGCCTGCCTGCCAAATCAGAATTGAGCCATCGGCGTGGGCCAACACCCTGCCTGCTGGGTGTTGGCGCCCGATACGCATGGGACTAAACTTGCATAGCCCTGTAGCGATCGAGTGTCCTTAACTTAGCGCCAGTAAACTTTTGAAATGGTCACTAAATGGCACCCTTTTAGGGGATGCTATTTAGAATTAGCGGCACTGATCCAATACAGTCTAGGCGCTACATCCGGCAAGCACCGGTATCATCAGGTGGGCCGTCCATGCGCGGAAAAGAAAAGCTGGCACCATCATTAAAGCCAACACCAAAGCCACCATTTGCCCAACTCCATGTCCCGTATCCGTGATGCTGGCTTGAGGTTGAGCAATCTGAATTCATTAGAATGACCTCTTGCTCATAAAACGTCTCATAGGTAACGGGGTTAGTTGCCATCGGGACAACGATTTCACGCAAGTTCATCGAGGTCAAAATAGAATAGTAGTCTATTGTCTCCAGAATAAATTCATCGCCTGATGAATCCACCACCGTATAAACGTTTTGCGGCGCAATATCGTCGTGCGGAACAGCACTTGCGTCGTTGAGCACAAAATACTCGTTGTTAAATACCCAAAGATCCTGGGATCCATCACACGAGCTAAAATAAGCATTGAACGCAATATCATAATTATCAGTCATGCCGGTATTGGTCCACATCACCTCGCCGTGGACCCGATAGTAGGTGCCGTATTCGTCCTGAACCTGCGTGTCACAAACTGGCCAATTGCCAACATCCGGCGATTGCGTGCTGATCCAGTATCCAAAAAACGCCGGGCTTTCGGTTAGGATCGGATTGCTCGGATCCAGCATCACATAGATGCCATCTGGATCAACAAAAAACTTCATGTGTTCGTTGCGCATTTCCAACGCAGCCATCGATCGCCCTGATGGCAAAAACACGCCGCCAATGATCTCGATGTCATCGACATAATCGCCATTGTCCAAAAACACCGGGTACACACCGTCAGCTTGCGCCGCAAAGGCGCATAGGGCTGACACAGCGAGGCCAGTGGCAAAGGTTTTTACTTTGGAAATCATCATGTAGCTCCGGGAAATTATTCTGTAATTCAGTGGTTGCACCGCCGTATGTACCAGTCAAACTATCCTGCGGAATACAATTGCCGGCATAGGGTCGATATTTAGGCCCTGCATCCGCCCGCCCACATCAATTTGCCAGCCCAGCGATATCGACGATCAGGTTCGGGTTCTTGGCTCCATAGGACCCGCACGAAAGGACGGCGTAGAGCGGAGTTTGCCAGCAGACAGGCGCTCTTATCGGCCAAGTAACCCAACAAAGACAACGAATGCCTTTTCAGCCAGAACCGTGCTAGCATCATAGGATAGCAGCCAATTCCGGTGAGCTAGCAAACATTGTATCGAGAGAATTTTGTCTTAAATTTCATAAACCTCGCTAAATCCACGTGCAAAATGGCCGCTACGGCATTTGTGTTCGTTCTTTCCGCAGCCGTAATCGCCAATGCCAGCTGTGCAGACCCGGCAGGACCGGGTGTAGATTGGAGCGGTTGCGATAAGACAGGCGCGGACCTGTCCTACGCGGTCCTGACCCACGCGACATTCACGGATGGCCATGTATGCGGCACTGCTTCCGTCGGAGAATGCAAATAACCTTGGTTCGGGGCGGATGACATTGACACTGCCGATGCGTCATCGGGCGCCTAAGCATCAAAAATGGGAAGAAACACGCGAAGGCGTGCAATACAACAGCGCCAGACGGCAGTTTGGTCAACCGCGATTGCTAGCCCGTAACGCGCGAACCACAGGGAACTTCAAGAGCCGCGATGTATCCGCCACTCTGGCCCCCTGTATCGTTGGCACGGTCCATTGATGCGGGGGTTGGCCATACGCGTGCGGGGACAGGTTCAGGGTGTGGGTTTTCGCCCGTTTATCTGGCAACTTGCGCAGCAGTTTGGAATTGTCGGTGCGGTTCTTAACGACCCGGAAGGCGTTTTGATTTATGCAGCCGGCCCGAACTTGCAAGATTTCGTTGCCGCGATCCCAACGCAAGCCCCACCGCTGGCCCGTGTCGATGCTGTGGAAACCGCTGACCATGTGTTCGACGTCGCGCCACAAAATTTCAGTATCGCGCAAAGTCGTGGGGTTGGGGCAGAGACGCGGGTTACGCCGGATGCTGCGACATGTAGCGCATGTGTTGCAGACATCACGGGCACAGACCCACGTCGGGCCGGATATGCCTTTACCAACTGCACCCATTGCGGCCCCCGTTTCACGATCCTGCAAGGCTTTCCATATGATCGCTCCAGAACGTCCATGGCACTGTTCAAGATGTGTGCTGATTGTGCGGCTGAATATGCCGATCCGGCCGACAGACGGTTTCATGCGCAACCTGTGGCCTGTGCAAATTGTGGGCCGCGGCTTTGGCTTGAAACTGTGGACGGCGCGGTCGCGGGGGATGCCATTGGATTGGCCGTCGCGCGGCTGCGTGCGGGCGAAATACTGGCCATCAAGGGGCTGGGCGGGTTCCATCTAAGTTGTGACGCGACGAATTCTGATGCCGTGGATCTGTTGCGCAGCCGTAAGAACCGCCTGAGCAAGCCCCTTGCGCTGATGGACCGTCTGGAAAATGCAGCGGAGTATGTCGAGTTAACTGAACAAGATGTTGCGCGTTTGCGCGACCCCGCTGCACCAATCGTTCTGCTGCCCAAACGTGCATCCACCCTGCCAGATGTGCTTGCCCCCGGCATCGCGCACTTGGGCGTGATGCTGCCCTACACGCCGCTGCATCATCTGTTGTCGGTCGCGATGGGGGGCCCGTTAGTGATGACATCGGGCAACCTTTCTGGCGAGCCGCAGGTGATTGGCAATGCAGAGGCGCGCAACACGTTGGGCGGGATTGCGGATGCATTCCTGATGCATGACCGCGACATCATACGCAGATTGGACGATTCCGTTGAACGGGTAACACCGCAGGGGCCGATGATCCTGCGGCGTGCGCGTGGGCGTGTGCCGCAAACGCTGCAACTGCCTGACGGGTTTGGCGATGCGCCCCAGACCGTGGCGTTTGGCGCGCATCTGAAATCCGCGATCTGTCTGATCAAGAACGGGCAGGCGCTGTTGTCGCATCATCTGGGCGATCTGGACGAGGCGCTGACATGGGATGAATTCTTGAAGGCTGACGCCGATTATGCCGCCCTTTTCGACCATGATCCAAAGGTCTTTGCTTGTGATTTGCACCCCGATTACCGCGCGTCCCGGCATGCCGCGGCACGTGCAAAGTCAGCCTCGTTAATCACGGTTCAACATCACCATGCGCATCTTGCGGCCTGCTTGGCTGAAAACAATTGGCCGCGCGAAGCGGGGCCGGTGGCGGGGATCATTCTTGATGGTCTGGGGCTTGGGCCTGACGGCACTGTTTGGGGGGGCGAGGTGCTGGTTGGCGATTACAATGGCTATCATCGTGAGGCATGGTTGGAACCTGCGCCGCTGGCCGGAGGGGATGCAGCCGGGCGCGAACCTTGGCGCAATGCGGTGATGCGGCTGGATCAGGCCAGATTGTCCGATATCGCGGATCGCTTGTTTGCCGATCACCCCGTGGCGCTCTTGCGGCAGGTGGTGGCGTCAGGTGTGAACAGCGTGGCATCAAGCTCGGCGGGCCGATTGTTTGATGCTGTGGCCGCCATTCTGGGACTGTGCGCACATCAGCAAAGCTTTGAGGGTGAGGCCGCCATGCGGCTCGAGGCGCTGGCGTTGCAGGACGTTTCTGGCGATGTGCCCCCATATCCGTTCCTGACGGACGGCGCGGTGATCTCGCCTGTTCCGATGTTCCAAGCCCTTGTCAGGGACCGTGTGTCTGGCGTGGATCCTGCCCGAATTGCGCGGCGGTTTCATGCAGGGCTGGCGGCGGTATTTGCCACAAAAGCGCGTGCCTTGGTTGACGGCGGGCAAGCCTGCGCGGTGGCCTTGTCGGGGGGGTGTTTTCAGAATGCCTTGCTTCTCGATCTGACCGTGCGCCAGCTAGACGGTGTGCCGGTCCTTTTCCACACCAATGTGCCAGCGAATGACGGCGGGTTGGCCCTTGGGCAAGCCATGATCGCGGCGAGCCAAAGCCAAAACAACAGGCACATTGCGGACTAAATAGCCCCAATTTTCCTACAGACCTCCTTGGTTTACATCGCGCTGTCTGGCCTGCTCGTGCGTTTGCCGGTCCAAAAGTCTGGCGCAGCACCGCCTCTTCTGGATATGCTGGCCCCTGCACGCCGGTGCACCCAAAGGAGGCAACCCATGCATGAGATGTCGATCTGTGAAGGGATGCGAGGTGTGATCGAAGATCAAGCGCGACTTCACAATGCCGCGCGGATTTCCCGTGTACGGGTGGAACTGGGCCGCTTTGCCAGTATCGAAAAAGACGCGCTGCATTTCGCGTTCGACGTGGTGATGCGCGGATCGGCTGCCGAAGGCGCGGAACTGGTACTTATCGACTTACCGGGATGCGCGCTTTGCTATGATTGTATGAAAGAGGTGGTGATTGAACATCGCCTTGACCTGTGTCCCGATTGCGGTGGTGGCAAGCTAATGCCGCAGGGCGGGACTGAAATGAGGATCAAGGACTTGGAGGTGGCGTGATGTGTACAGTATGCGGATGTGGAGACAGTGAGGTCAAAGTGCACGGGGCAGCTAAAGATGCGGCCCATCACCGTCATGATCACAGCCATGGGCTGCATTTCGGTCACGGCGCTGCGGGCGTCGCGGTGCCCGGCATGTCGCAAGAGCGGCTGATCCAGATCGAGACAGATATCCTGACAAAGAACGACCGTTATGCCGATGCCAACCGCGCTGTCTTGTCCGCGCGACAGGTGTTTGCGCTCAATCTTGTATCGTCGCCGGGATCAGGCAAGACCACGCTTCTTTGCCAGACGATTGCGGCGCTGAAAGATGTGTCGGTTGCCGTCATCGAAGGAGACCAGCAAACCGAGAACGACGCGGATCGCATCCGCGCGACTGGCGCACCAGCCATTCAGGTCAATACCGGCAAGGGCTGTCATCTGGATGGCCATATGGTCGGACACGCCATGGAACATCTGGCGCTTGAACGGGGGTCGGTGCTGTTTATCGAAAACGTCGGTAATCTGGTCTGTCCTGCGGCGTTTGATCTGGGCGAAGACTGCAAGGTTGCGATCCTTTCCGTGACCGAAGGCGAGGACAAGCCGTTGAAATACCCGGATATGTTTACCGCCGCGCGCCTTGCGATCCTGAACAAGATTGATCTGGCGCCGCATTGCGACGTCGATCTTGACCTCTATGAAGCGAACTTGCGCCGTGTGAACCCCGAGATTGAAATCTTGCGCGTGTCCGCCCGGACCGGCGAAGGGATGGTAGACTGGGCCGCGTGGCTGCGCCACCGTCTTGCAGCCAAGACCCTCAAGGACGCGGCAGAGTGACAGCCCTGCCGTCGATATCACGAATTGATGACGAAGAGGATTAGGCCATGTGTTTAGGAATTCCGGGGCAGATCATCGAGATCACTGACGCATCGCGTCTTATGGCAATGGCCGAAGTGTCAGGTGTGCGGCGTGAAGTGAATGTGGCCTGTATCGCGGACGGGCCACTTGAAGGGCTTATTGGAACATGGACCTTGATCCATGTCGGATTTGCCATGAGCGCAATTGATGAAGAAGAGGCAGCCAAGACACTAGAAGCGCTTCGCGGTTTGGGAGAGGCGCAGGAAACGCTGGACGCGATGGCACTAGGGGATGCTGCCCTAGAGGGTAAGCTATGAAATATGTGCAAGAGTTCCGTGATCCCACAGCGGCCAAAGCTGTCTTGGCGGCAATCGAAAAGGTGGCGGACCAAATCGGAGCGACGGCAGAAAAGCCGGTGCACATCATGGAAATTTGTGGTGGGCACACCCATGCGATTTTTCGCTATGGGCTTGATCGTCTGACCCCGCCCAGCATCGAATTTATCCATGGCCCCGGATGTCCCGTCTGCGTTCTGCCGATGAGCCGGATTGACGAATGTGTGCAAATCGCTGAACGCCCCGAAGTGATCTTTACCACCTTCGGCGATGCAATGCGGGTTCCCGGTTCGCGCAAGTCGTTGATTCAGGCCAAGGCCGAAGGTGGCGATATCCGCATGGTCTATTCGCCACTTGATGCGTTGGAAATTGCCCGCCGCAATCCGGATCGCGAGGTCGTGTTCTTTGGGCTAGGGTTTGAGACGACGACGCCGTCGACGGCGCTGACCATTCAACAAGCTGACCGCGAGGGGCTGAAAAACTTCACTGTGTTTTGCAACCACATCACTGTTCCGCCGCCAATCAAGGCGCTGCTGAATGACCCCTATATGGTTCTTGACGGTTTTGTCGGCCCTGGCCATGTGTCGATGGTCATCGGTATCCACCCTTATGATTTCATTGCCAAAGAGCATGGCAAACCCATCGTTGTCGCCGGTTTCGAGCCGCTCGATCTTTTGCAATCGGTGCTGATGGTGTTGGAACAAATTCGCGATGGGCGTGCGGAAGTTGAAAATCAATATGCCCGCGTCGTGCCCGAGCATGGCAATCCTGTCAGCCTTGCCGCCATTGCCGATGTCTATGAAACCCGCCCCAGTTTCGAGTGGCGTGGATTGGGTGAGATTGATGAAAGCGGTTTACGCATTCGAGATCGCTACAAAGCATTCGATGCCGAAGCCAAATTCGGTGTCGGTTATGGTATCGGCGAACGTTCGGTGCAGGAACCCGACGGGTGCGAATGCGGGGCGGTCATGACAGGTCGGATCAAACCGTTCCAATGCCCGCAATATGGCAAGGGCTGTACGCCGGAAATGCCGCTGGGGGCCTTGATGGTCAGCTCGGAAGGCGCATGCGCGGCCTACTACCAATATAGCGCAGTCGAGATGGTGGAATGAACACCACTGCACCGCTCAAGACGCCGCGGCTGCGCAGTGACCGCGTTACGCTTGCGCATGGGGGCGGGGGCAAGGCCATGCGCGATCTGATAGAAGACGTGTTTACCGATGTGTTTCAGCCGCCCGGCGACGAGGATCAGGCGAGGCTGATGTCGGAGGCATTGCGCGCGGTGGGCGCGCAACTGGCCTTTACGACAGACAGTTTCGTGGTTTCTCCGGTTGAATTTCCCGGTGGCGATATCGGCAAGATTGCTGTCTGCGGCACGGTCAATGACTTGGCTGTTGGCGGCGCTCAGCCGCTTTGGCTTTCTGCGGCCTTTATCATTGAGGAGGGCTGCGAAGTTGCCCTGCTTCGGCGGATTGTCGCGTCTATGCAAGCCGAAGCCGACAAGGCTGGTGTGCGGATAGTGACCGGAGACACCAAAGTGGTGGGCAAGGGGCAGGCAGATAAGGTTTTTGTAACCACGGCTGGCGTTGGCGTGATTCCGGCCGGGCGCAACATGCACGCAGGGGCAATACAGCCGGGTGATATCGTGTTGGTTAATGGCTTTCTGGGCGATCATGGCGCGGCAATCATGGCGGCTCGGGGCGACATGGCCCTTTCAACGGATCTGAAATCAGACTGTCAAGGTCTGAATGCGCTGATCGAAAACGTGATTGCCGCTGCACCTGATGTAAGGTGCGCGCGCGATGCGACGCGTGGGGGTGTGGCCTCTGCGCTGAATGAATTTGCCGCAGCTTCTGGTGTATCTATCGAGGTTGACGAAACGGCGTTGCCACTACGTTCAGAGGTCATAGGTGTCTGCGAAATTCTAGGTTTGGATCCCTTGTATTTGGCAAACGAGGGGACGCTTGTTGTCTTCGTCCCGCCAGATCAGGCCGACGCTGCGCTGGCAGCCATGCGGGCAACGCCTGGCGGGCAAGATGCTGTCGCGATCGGCGTTGCGGGGCAAAACCATCCGGGTCGCGTGACGATGCGCACGCTCTTTGGCGGACAGCGTTTGGTAGATATGCTTGTCGGTGAGCAGCTTCCTCGCATTTGTTGATGATCAGTTGCGGCTTTGGCGCAGATGCGGTGGACATCCCGAACGGGTTGGGTAGGTTGCGCGGATGACCAGCAGGAGCGCCGCGTGGGTATCGTATCAGTCCAAAACTTGACGAAGTCCTATGACGGGGGCTTTACCGCGCTTAAGGGCGTCTCGCTTGAGATTGAGGAAGGCGAGATCATCGCCCTGCTTGGTCCCAACGGTGCGGGAAAAACGACGCTGATCTCGACAATTTGCGGTATCACGCGGCCCACAAGCGGCACTGTCACCGTGGGCGGGTATGATATTATCACGGCCTACCGCGGCGCGCGAAACCTTGTTGGGCTTGTGCCGCAGGAAATATCGCTCGAACCGTTTGAAAAGGTCATCAACACCGTGCGGTTTTCGCGCGGGCTGTTTGGCAAAGGCAAGGACGACGCCTACCTTGAAAAACTTTTGCGGCAATTGTCCTTGTGGGACAAGAAAGACAGCAAGGTTATGACGCTGTCTGGCGGCATGAAACGACGTGTTCTTATCGCCAAGGCGCTTTCTCATGAGCCACGCGTGCTATTCCTTGATGAGCCGACCGCGGGCGTGGACGTAGAGCTGCGCAAGGACATGTGGCAGATCGTGTCCGAGTTAAAGCAAGCTGGCGTTACCATTATTCTGACAACCCATTACATCGAAGAGGCCGAGGCAATTGCGGACCGGATCGGTGTGATCAACAAGGGTGAAATCCTACTCGTCGAGGACAAAGACGCCCTGATGGCACGCATGGGCCAAAAGCACTTGCGCATTGATCTAACAGAGCCATTGACCAAGGTTCCCAAATCGCTTGCCAAGCAGGGGCTGACTTTGGCCGCGGGTGGGCGCGGGTTGATCTATACCTTCGACGCCAATGCTGAACGGACTGGCATTGCGGGCATCCTTGCCGAGGTTCACAAGGCCGGACTGCAGCTTGCTGATTTGCAGACCCAGCAAAGCAGTCTCGAAGATATCTTTGTTGATCTTGTGAAGGAAACGGCATGAATTTCCAGGCCATTAAAGCGATCTACTTTAATGAAATGGCGCGATTTTTCCGCACCTTGATGCAAAGCTTCATTTCGCCGGTCATTTCGACTTCGCTCTACTTCGTCGTGTTTGGGGCCGCCATTGGCAGCCGCATTGATGAGGTCGAGGGCATCAGTTATGGCGCGTTTATTGTCCCGGGTCTGATCATGCTGAGCGTGATGACACAGGCCACGACTAACGCATCTTTTGGCATCTATTTCCCGAAATTCATCGGCACAATCTACGAGATGCTGTCAGCACCCGTCAGCTTTCTTGAGATTACAATTGGGTATGTCGGCGCTGCGGCGACCAAGGCCCTATTCATCGGCTTTGTCATTTTGGGGACGGCCTTTGCATTTGTTGACCTCAGCATCGCGCACCCATTTGCGATGCTGGCGTTCTTGGTGCTCACCTGCCTGTCGTTCAGCTTGCTCGGGTTCATCATCGGCATTTGGGCGCAGAATTTCGAACAGCTTCAACTCATACCGTTGCTGATTATTACCCCACTCGTTTTCCTTGGCGGATCGTTTTACTCGATTTCGATGCTTCCGCCGGTCTGGCAGATTATCACCATGTTCAATCCGGTGGTTTACTTGATCTCGGGCTTTCGCTGGGCCTTCTTTGGGACATCGGATGTGTCTATCGCGCTTAGCCTTGGTGCAATCACGCTGTTTACAGGCCTTTGTCTGACGGTGATCTGGTGGATTTTCCGCACTGGCTGGCGCATTCGCCAATGACGGTATGTCACGCGAAATATATGCGGGTTGGGCAAGGTGGCAAGCCTTGTCGGAGGGGCTCTGACTGCCTAGATGAAACAACATGAAACGTTGGATCCCTTTTATCAAATCGACGCCCTTTGTGGCTGTTATTCGCCTTCAAGGCCAAATCGCGAGTGGCGCGCGCGCCCTGAATGATGCGACCCTTGCGCCCGTAATCGAAAAGGCATTCTCCAAAGGCGTGCCCGCAGCCATCGCGCTTGAGATCAACTCGCCCGGTGGGTCGGCGGTGCAATCGTCGCTGATCGCCGCGCGCATCCGGCGCTTGGCGGAAGAAAAAGGCATTCCGGTTATCGCGTTCGTCGAAGATGTCGCCGCCTCGGGTGGGTATTGGCTGGCAACCGCAGCCGACGAGATTTTCGTTGATCGCGGATCAATCGTTGGGTCAATCGGAGTGATTTCAGCCGGATTCGGGCTAACAGGCGCGATTGAAAAGGTTGGCGTTGAACGCCGCGTGCACACCGCCGGAAAATCCAAAAGCATGATGGACCCGTTCAAACCGGAAAAGCCCGCAGACATAA
>JBLHNX010000009.1:0-21676 GCA_047622125.1 Paracoccaceae bacterium
TTTGATTTGTTCGCCCTTTAGACCTTGACGTCGCCTGTCCGAACGCTTTGTTAAAGGGTAGCGAACATTGAACTCTAACAAGGGGATTTCCCATGTCTTTTAGCCTTCCAGACCTTCCATATGCCCACGACGCGCTTGCCGGTAAGGGCATGTCTGTCGAAACGCTCGAGTTTCACCACGACCTGCACCACAACGCTTATGTGACCAACGGCAATGCTGCCATCAAGGGCACCGACTGGGAGGGCAAGTCCCTCGAAGAGATCATCACCGGCACATATGATCCCAAAACAGTGGCGCAGAACGGTATTTTCAACAACATCTCGCAACTGTGGAACCACAATCAGTTCTGGGAAATGATGACACCAGATGCCTCCGCCATGCCGGGCGCGCTCGAGGCCGCATTGGTCGAAAGCTTTGGTTCCGTTGCTGACTTCAAAACCCAGTTTTCAGCCGCAGGTGCGGGCCAGTTCGGATCCGGTTGGTGCTGGTTGGTGAAAAACGCCGACGGGTCGCTTGCTGTGACGAAAACCGAAAACGGCGTGAACCCGCTGTGCTTTGGCCAGACGGCCCTGCTGGGCTGCGATGTGTGGGAACATTCCTATTACATCGATTTCCGCAACAAACGCCCGGTATATCTGACCAACTTCCTTGATAACTTGGTCAACTGGGAAAACGTAGCATCGCGCATGTAATTGCATTGATCGTGATACGGAAAGGGCGTCCCTTGCGGGGCGCCCTTTTTTTGGTCTTAGGGCCGCGCGTTAGGTCTTTTCGGTCGTGATTGGCTGACACAACTGGTCCGCTAAGGCCTTCACCAGTTTGTCTACGGCGTGCGCATATAACAGCTTTTGCGCAAATCCCACGATGTGTTGACTGGCTCAGTTGCCACATCATTTGCGGCAACTTCGGTTTTCAATGCTTCGTCGGGGACTCGATGTCGATCTGTTTGCAGGTCAACTACCTTTGGCATCTGGTCAAGCGCGCATTCGTGCACAAAGGGTTAATCGGGATAGATACCCCGCTGGGGCACCGCTGCCCGCGCCAACAGCGGGACCAAGATAGGACTTTTACAATGGTCCGTGGAAAGCTATCCGTCATAATTAAGCATGGGCAGGGCAATGGATAAAGCATGACGCAGGCTGGGGAATTGCGGGTTGATTTTGTCAGCGGGGCGGTCGCGCACCGCCTCAAGTTCGGTGGTGGGCGCGGGCAGGCACTGGCCAAGGCGATGGGCCTGCGCGCCGGTAAAACGCCGATGATTGTCGATGCAACAGCGGGCTTGGGGCGCGATGCGTTTCTTTTGGCCTCGCTGGGTGCACAGGTCACATTGATTGAACGTTCGCCGCAGATGCATGCCTTGCTGGTGCAGGGGATGCAGCGGGCCGAGCACGAAGGTGGCGAATTTGGCGATATCATCGGCCGCATGACGCTTTTGCAGGGCGACGCCAAGGATTTGCTGCCCGAATTGTCTGGCGAGGCGATCCTGATTGATCCGATGCATCCGCCACGCAAGAACTCGGCACTGGTCAAGCGCGAGTTGCGTCAGGTTCGCGAAATAGTTGGATCCGATGACGATGCCGCTGAACTCGTGCGCGTGGCGCTAAAACATGCGCGCAGTCGGGTGGTCTTGAAATGGCCCGCCAAGGCTGATCCGATTGTGGGGATACGGGCCTGCTCGCACCAGATTTTTGGAAAATCAACGCGCTACGATGTTTTCATGCTCGGATAGCGGCAACCGGCGCGCAGACCCTTGCCAATCCGCTGCGCTCATGACCCATTGCCCGCCAAAGGGGCACGGCAATGCGCGATCCGATCAAAGGCGTTCTGGCGATGGTGATCGCCTGCACCATCTGGGGCTTGTCGCCGCTGTTTTGGGCATTGCTTAGCCATGTGCCTTCGACCTTGGTCATTGGTTATCGCACCTTGTGGTCATTGGTGTTCTTTGCTGCCGTTCTGGCGGCGCAGGGCCGTTTGGGCTTGCTGCTGGGCGCCGTGCGCAACCCGCGATCATTCCTGATTATCCTTGCAGCGGGTGCGATGATCGCGGCCAACTGGCTAACGTTCATTAGTGCAATTCACAACGGGCGCGGCGTCGAAGCCTCGCTTGGTTACTACATCTTTCCGCTGGTGGCGGTGCTGCTAGGACGTGTCGCCTTTGGCGAGGCATTGGCGCGCAGTCAGTGGGTCGCTGTTGGCTTGGCGGCGTGTGCCGTTCTGACACTGACCATCGGGCTGGGCGTGCCGCCGTGGATATCGCTGATCCTTGGGGTGACGTTCGGGCTTTACGGGCTGATCAAGAAATCGCTCGATCTGGGGCCGGTGGTGTCTGTCACTGCTGAAGTGCTGCTGCTGGCGCCCTTTGCGATTGCCTATATCGCCTTTGCGGGGCAGCCGTTGGATATGCACACGCATCTGTTGCTGGCGCTATCGGGCCCGTTCACCGCGATCCCGTTGATTTTGTTTAGTTATGCGGCGCGGCGGGTACGCCTGTCGACAATCGGGCTGACGCAATACCTGAACCCGACGCTGCAATTCTTCATCGCGGTGTTCGTGTTCGCCGAACCGTTTACGCGCTGGCACGCGATTGCATTCCCGCTGATCTGGGCCGCACTGGCGATCTATTCGGTTGTGGCCTTGCGTCAGGATAGGGCGTCGCGCAGGGTGGTCTCTAATGCGGCCACATCCGGCACGGTAGAGATGTAACCCAGCAGCGATTTTTCGGCAAAACCTTCGGAAATCATCCGGTCCAGCATCGTCAAAAGCGGATCCCAATATCCGGCCACATTGACCAACACGATTGGCTTGTCGTGCAGGCCCAACTGGCGCCATGTCAGCACCTCGAAAAACTCGTCCATTGACCCCGCGCCGCCGGGCAACACCGCCACGGCGTCGGCGTTCATATACATGACCTTTTTGCGCTCGTGCATGTTCTCGGTGATGACGAACTGGTCAAGGTCGCGCTTGCCGACCTCCCAGTCCAGCAGATGCACGGGGATCACGCCAAAGGTCTTGCCGCCCTGTTGTTGTGTGGCATTGGCAACAAGCCCCATGAGCCCCACATCGCCCGCACCATAAACCAGCCGCCAGCTGTTACGGGCCAGCATTGTGCCGGTATCACGCGCGGCTTGGGCATAGGCGGGCTGCGCACCGGCGCGTGATCCACAATAGACACAGACTGATTTGGTAAATTCCATTGAAAATCCCTTTGATGCAAACGCGGCTTTGACCGCTCATAGCCCGCTTGCTAAGGTCGCTCAACCGATTGCGGCAAAGTGGGCGTAAACCGGATGAAACGGAAGGGTAAAGCGTGAGCGAGAAAATAGGCATCTTCGCCAGTAGCGGGGGCACTGTAGCCGCGGCTGGCGCGGCGGTGGCTGTGGCGGTGATTGCCGGGGTCTTGGTCGTTCCGCGCCTCATGCCCGATCCTGTGGAACCCGAGATCGTGATTGCGGCCCCCGAGGCTGCACCGACAGTGGTGCCTGAACCCGCGGCCCCGATCATGGCGCTGCCAAGCTTTGATGTGACGTTTATCTACCCTGATGGGACAGGCACCGTCGCAGGGCGTGCGCTGGCCGGTGAAATGGTAGCACTTTTGTTGGACGGGCAAGAGATTGACCGCGTGCAGGCCGATGCGCAGGGGGCCTTTGTTGCTTTGCTGGCACTGTCGCCGTCGGCGCAACCGCGCGTTCTTGATCTGCTGGCCGATCCTGACGGGACAGCGCGCGCGGCGGCCGAAAGCCGTATCATCGGACCGATCAGCGCGCCCGTGTTGGCACAGGCCGCACCCGCCATTGTTGATGAACCTGAGGTAGAAATCGCCGCCGCCGATCCGGTCACGCCGACCCCTGCGGCCCCTATCGTAGAAACCCCAGTGACCGAGGAGAGTGTTTCTGAAACGCCCGCCGCCGAGCCTGTGGTGACGCAGCTCGCGGCTATCGAACCAACGATCATTGAGCCGGTGACGCCAGAACCGGTGACGCCAGAACCGGTGACGCCAGAACCGGTGACGCCAGAACCGGTGACGCCAGAACCAGTGACACCAGAACCAGTGACACCAGAACCGGAAACACCAGAACCGACAATCGTTGAACCGACGGTCACAGAACCAACCGCCCCTGCGATCCTTTCAGCTGATGCCGAAGGTGTGCGCGTTCTGCAGCCTGCCGCCCTTTCCGATATCCCGCCAGAGGTCACGACAACGGTTGCCTTGGACACGATCACCTATGACCCTGATGGCGATGTCCTCTTGGGCGGGCGCGCTGCCGGGGAAGGTTTTGTGCGGGTCTATCTGGACAACCAGCCCATCACCACGTCGCGGATCAGCTTGAACGGCGACTGGCGCACGGACCTGCCGCAGGTCGACACTGGCATTTATACCCTGCGCGTTGATGAAGTCGACACCGAGGGCACAGTCGTGTCACGCATCGAAACGCCGTTTCAGCGCGAAGAACCTGCGGTCGTTGCCGCCGCGATGGCCGAGGAAACCGCTACCGAAGGGTTTCGTGTGGCCGTCAAAACCGTGCAGCCGGGCGCGACCCTTTGGGCGATTGCCCAAGAACGCTATGGTAGCGGTGTGATGTATGTGCGCGTCTTCGAGGCAAACCGGGACCGCATCCGCGATCCTGATCTGATCTATCCCGGTCAGGTCTTTGTGATCCCCGAGGATCGCGTCACGCAATGACAAACAGCGATGATATGCCCGCCTGCGCACTTGCATGGCACAGGGCAGGGCGCGGTGCGGTTCTGGCAACGGTGGTGGATACCTGGGGGTCAGCGCCGCGCCCCGCAGGCAGCCAGTTGGTGATTGATCGCACAGGTGCGATGCAGGGCTCTGTTTCAGGGGGCTGTGTCGAAGGGGCTGTCGTGCTTGAGGCACAAGCAGCCTTGGCAGATGGTCAGGCACGCCTGCTTGAGTATGGGGTCAGCGATGATGATGCCTTTGCGGTCGGGCTTGCCTGTGGTGGACGTATTCGAGTGCTTGTGGAGCCCGTCGGTACCGTGATTGACCCAGACCTGCTTGCACAATTGGTCGCCCTGCGCGCCGCGCGCCGCGCCGTCGCCTATGTTGCCGATCTCAACGGGCCGACCCGCCGAATTGATACCACAGGCCATGTCGACAGGTTTCGCGCTGACAGATCGGGCGTGCAAGAGGACGGGCATACATTTGTCGCCATTCACAACGCACCGCTGCGCATGGTCATCGTTGGCGCGGTGCATATCGCGCAGGCCCTTGTAGGGATGGCCCAGACCTGCGGCTATGACGTGACGGTGGTAGACCCGCGCCCCGCGTTTGCGTCAATCGCGCGCTTTCCAAACGTCACAATTTTGGATGACTGGCCCGACGAAGCCCTTAACGCAGTCGGACTTGATGCGCGCACTGCTGTCGTGACACTGACCCATGACGCGAAACTGGATGACCCGGCAATTATCGCCGCACTGCGCTCGGATGTGTTCTATCTGGGGGCGCTGGGCTCGACGCGCACCCATGCAAAACGGGTGGCACGGTTGGCGCATCTGGGTCTTACGGCAGATCAAATTGCGCGAATTCATGCACCTGTTGGGCTTGATATCGGGTCACGCAGTCCTGCCGAAATTGCCCTGAGTGTGATGGCACAGGTGACCCAGATCCTGCGCCGTTAGGTCAAGTCAGGCGGCTGTCAAGACATCTTTCCTATTCTTACAGCGGGTTTGGCGTGATTTACTATCAGTAATCGCATCGCAACGGCCAAAAAGACAAGGGGGGAATCGTGACGCAAATAACTTTGACAGTGAACGATCTTGCTTTGATGGCGAGCACCTTGACTGCGATCAAGGCCAACAGAATATTGTCTGCGCGTCAGCAGGCGTCTCAAGATCACCAGGGGCTGCAATTCGGGTTCAGCACTCCGGCTAAGGTGATGTCAGCGGCGGTGCTGCTGCAAACGAACCTCGGGCCAAGCCATGCAGATGTGCGCACTTATCTTGAAAGCACTCTCTGCGGCTGCGCCGTCTACCACAACATTGTAATGGCGAACATGGCTGCCAATGGGCAGGATGTAGACGCCGTTGCAGCTGCGTAATGTTAACTTAAGCGAGGACTTATTGATGAAGAAGATGACATTGACTGCGGGCCTTTTTGTCGCCCTAGGTGCAACATCGGCCATGGCCGAAGGATTTACCGTGCAAGACCTTGGCGCGAGCGACTCGCGCGAGGCGTGTATGTCCGCTGGTGAAAGCGCAATGCGTCGCTATGTGGATGTGAACGGCGGCGGCAACGTCGATCCGACGACTTGGGTTGTCTATGGATGGGACCTTCAGCCGGGCGATCAGGACGTGACAATCATGTGCCCGGTCGTGAGCGGGGGCATCATCAACGGCTTTATGGTCGTACATGGCGAATCCACTGACGATGACCGGATTTACACCGCCGACACTCTCGCGCGGTTGTTCGATAACCCAAAGTAAACATAGGCTTTGCGGTAGGGGGCGGGCCATTGATTTGGGCCGCCCTTTTTTGCGACAAACCTCGACCAGCGGGCACTGAAATCGCAAGATTTCAAGATGGGGCGCCCATAGAAAAGGGCGGCCCGTGTTCCCACAGACCGCCCTCGCAATAGGTTCGCAACGCGCGCTGTTATCTGGGCAGCGGCCCGATCAGCATGACCATCTGGCGGCCTTCCGTTGGGTTTGCTTGCAAACACACTCCCAAGCGGCAGACGTTTGGCACAAACGACGAGAGCGGCCCGTGTTCCCACAAACCGCCCTCGCAATTGGTTCGCCACGGCGCGCCGTTATCTGGGCAGCGGCCCGATCAGCATGACCATCTGGCGGCCTTCCATCTTGGGAAAGTTTTCCACTTTTCCGTGCGTTTTGGTGTCCTCGGCGACACGCTCAAGCAGTTCACGGCCCAGGTTCTGGTGTGCCATTTCACGGCCACGGAAGCGTAGGGTAACCTTTACCTTGTCGCCGTTTTCCAAGAACTTATAGACGTTGCGCATTTTGACGTCATAGTCGTTGGTATCCGTATTGGGGCGGAACTTGACCTCTTTGATCTCGATGATCTTTTGCTTCTTGCGGGCCTCGGCCTCGCGCTTTTGGGTCTCGTACTTAAACTTGCCGAAATCCATAATCTTGGCCACAGGCGGGTTTGCGTTTGGCGAAATTTCGACCAGATCCAAGCCGGCTTCCTCGGCCATAACCATGGCGCGCGCGGGTGTGACAACGCCGACGTTGTCACCATCAGCGCCGATCAGGCGGACTTCACTGGATGTGATGCGTTCGTTAACGCGGGGGCCGGTATCACGCGCGGGTGGCGCGTTATGTGGTCTGCGGGCTATGATCTTTATCCTTTGATTGCTCATTAAGTGCACAATCAAGGTAAACCTGCCAGTGCGCCGGTTCAACCCGCAAAAAAATTCAGTTTTCAACCTAGGGGGAATGGTTGCGCTGCGTTCCCGCTTTTCACGTCCCGTTTGATCTGGCATATGAATGCCCGAGGCTCATTGGGGGCCATGTTTTTTGAAGGACTAAAACCATGAGAGCTGTTCTCATTATTGTAATCATCGTACTCGCCGGTTTTCTCGGTGACAGATTCTTGAACGATGGTGGCCTCTGGAAGGGCATCACGGGCGAAACCGCGGCTATTGAAGCTGCTGCTGAAGAAGCCGCTGCTGCTGCCGCTACTGCTGCTGAAGAAGAAGCCGCTGCCGCCGCTGCCGCCGCTGAAGAAGAAGCTGCTGCCGCTGCCGCCGCTGCCGAGGAAGAAGCTGCTGCCGCTGCTGCTGCTGCCGAGGAAGAAGCTGCTGCCGCTGCTGCTGCGTTGGAAGAAGAAGCCGCCGCTGCTGCCGCTGCGTTGGAAGAAGCTGCTGCGGCTGCCCTTGCCGCTGCTGAAGAAGAAGCGGCTGCTGCCGCAGCTGCGTTAGAAGAAGAAGCGGCTGCTGCCGCAGCTGCGTTAGAAGAAGAAGCTGCCGCTGCCGCAGCTGCGTTAGAAGAAGAAGCTGCCGCTGCCCTCGCCGCTGCGTTGGAAGAAGCTGCGTCCGACGCGACCGATGAAGCCGCCGCTGCCGCCGCTGCAGAAGAAGCTGCCGCTGCCGCCGCCGCCGCTGAAGAAGCTGCCGCCGCTGCCGCTGAAGAAGCTGCCGCTGCCGCTGAAGAAGCTGCCGCTGCCGCCGCTGAAGAAGTTGCCGCCGCTGCAGAAGAAGCTGCCGCCGCCGCCGCCGCTGAAGAAGCTGCCGCCGCCGCCGCCGCTGAAGAAGCTGCTGCCGCTGCCGAAGCTGCTGCCGCTGCCGAAGCTGCTGCTGCACCCGATTTGGCATCGCTGCTAACGCCCGAAGGGTTTGACGCGGCACAGGTTCTGGAAATGATTCAAGGCTCCGACCTTGGTGCTATCGCCAAGACCCAGCTGATGGGCCAGATTGCCGAAATCGCATCTGATCCGTCCAAGCTGCCTGACGTTCTTGCAGCCATCAAAGAAGCGCTGGGCATGTAAGCCCAAGGCCATGACAAACGAAATGGGCCGCTCAATCGAGCGGCCCTTTTTGTATCCTAACCTACGTTTTCTTAATCAAGAAACGCCTTTTCGACCACATACTGCGCTGGCTTGGAATTGGCCCCTTCCTCAAGGCCATACTCCTCAAGCATCGCTTTCAGCTCGATGTTGAACGCCAGATTGCCGCAAATCATCGCACGGTCATTCTGGGGGCAAAGCGGCTTAACACCCAATTGGGTAAACGCCTCGCCGGACCGCATCAGATCAGTAATCCGCCCCATCTTGGCGCTCTCCTCGCGGGTCGTGGTGGGGTAGTATTTGATCTTCTTCCAAAACCCTTCACCAATCACCTCGTTGAGCAATTCATCATCCTTAAGGGCGGCAATCAGATCACGTCCATAAGTCAACTCGCCCGCCTCGCGGCAGGTGTGGGTGATGATCACCTCGTCGTAGTCCGCATAGGTCTGCGGCTCGCGCAGCAGGGACGCAAAGGGCGCAAACCCGGTGCCGGTAGCAAAGAACCAGATCCGTTTGCCGGGGATCAACGCATCATGCACCAACGTGCCCACCGGCTTGGGGCGCAGGATAATCTCGTCGCCTACCTTGATGTGCTGCAAACGGCTGGTTAGCGGACCATCAGGCACCTTGATCGAATAGAACTCTAGTTCCTCGTCCCAACTGGGCGAGGCTATCGAATAGGCTCGCAACAGCGGCTTGATCTTGCCAGACTTGGGGTCCGGATCGCCCATCAACCCGATCATCACAAATTCGCCTGATCGAAACCGCAACGACGCAGGCCGCGTGCAGCGGAACGAAAAAAGACGGTCTGTATAATGCTTGACCTCGGTAATGGTCTGGGCGTCGGGCAGGGTGGGGACTGGTCGTGCAGCTACTTGGGTCACTGGTTTTTGCTCTGTCATGATTACTTTGACGGCACTTTATGGCCGCGCTCCTTCTTAGGCGTTGATGTGGGTCAAGAAAAGGGGGGTGGCTTATCCGCGCAGGCGCGCGCCATAGTCATGTGCTGTGTGATCTGCGCGCGCCAACCACTGATCTTGGGGCTGACGGACCGCAAGATCATCACTGATCTCGACCTCGTCAAACCCGCTGCGCCGCGCCATGGCGTATTGATCGGCAATCAGATGACCACAGGCGCGCAGCCGACCCGTAAACCCCATCCGGCGCAACATCGCCGCAATCGTAAACCCGCGCCCGTCAGCAAATGACGGAAAATCCACGCGGATCATCTGCACTTCGCCCAAGCGAGAGGCCAAAACAGCCGGATCACCGTGCGACGGCAGATCAACCCCGACCACCGGCCCGTTCGCCGCAAGGTCGGCCAATGGCGTCAGATTGCCCTGCCAATCGTCGCCGGCAAACCCGCTATCACTTACAATCACGCTCATCATTTCATCCTCTGGGCCGACGCCCCATTCTTCTGTTCAAAAATACTCGAAAAAACCTGCGCAGATCAGGCCGTGACTTTGGGGGTGCGCACCAACACGCCATCCTCAAAATGAATACCGCATTCTTCTTTGTCGGTATCACGCCACCGGCCCGCACGCGGGTCTTCGCCTTGTCCAACCCGCGACGTGCAAGGCGCGCAGCCGATTGACGGATAGCCCTGTGTCACCATTGGGTGACGTGGCAGACGGTTCTGGGCAATGTACTCCTGCAAATCGCCAGTGTCCCAATGGGCAAGCGGGTTGACCTTGATCCGCGGCATCGCGTCCACGGGGCGCTCGATCTCAAAGAAATCAAGGCTCGCGCGTTGCCCGCCCTGATAGCGTTTGCGCCCTGTGACCCACCCCTCATATCCGCGCAGTGCATTTTGCAGCGGCGCGGTCTTGCGCAGCGCGCAGCAGGCATCAGGATCATGCAGGTGCAAAAGGTTCTCGTTGTCTGTCTCAAACACCGCTGCGCGCGGCGCGCGGATCACGCGGACATTCTCAAGATGCAGCCGCTCGGCCACCTCTTGCTGATAGACTAGCGTTTGCGTGAACAGCATTTCCGTGTCGATAAACAACACTGTCACACGACGATCAATCACGGCTGCCATGTGCAACAACACAATCGATTCCGCGCCGAATGAACTGACCAACGCGATGTTGCCAAGTTTGGTCAACGCATGCTCCATTACGCTCGTGGCGGAATGGTTGGCAAATCGCCGGTTCAGGGTTTGGACTTTTCCATCAAGCGGCATTGGCTTTGTCCTCGCTGGGGTAAAGCACCGCCTTGAACGGCGCGAGACCAAGGCGGCGGTAGGTCTGCAAGAACGTTTCGTCCGGCGCGGCGCGCAAATCCAGATAGCCAAGCACAAGCCGTTCAATCGCGGGGATGATCTGATCCGCGCTAAACCCCGGTCCGGCGCGTTCGCCAATCGTTGCGTCTTCGGTGCCGTCACCGCCAAGGGTGATCTGGTAGTTTTCCACCCCCGCACGATCAAGGCCCAAAATCCCGATATGGCCCACGTGGTGATGACCGCATGCGTTGATGCAACCGCTGATCTTGATCTTTAGCGGACCGACCTCGTGTTCCAGTTTCAACTCGTCAAAACGGGTAGCAATCTCTTGGGCAACCGGAATGGAACGTGCCGTGGCCAGCGCGCAATAATCCATGCCGGGGCAGGCAATGATATCGCTGATCAACCCGATGTTGGCCGTCGCCAGATCAGCAGCGCGTAGGGCGGCGTAAACCACCGGCAGGTCTGATTTATGCACATGCGGCAGGATCACGTTCTGCTCGTGGCTGATGCGCAGTTCATCATGTCCATAGCGGCGCGCAAGGTCCGCCAGCACCCGCATCTGGTCGCTTGTTGCATCACCCGGTGTTGCGCCATGTTTCTTGATCGACACGCTGACGATGGCGTAACCCTCTGCCTTATGCGCGCTGAGGTTCGTATCGGTCCAGCTGCGAAACGCGGGGTTGGCAAGGCGGGCGGCATCGTATCCGCTCGTCGCGGAGGTCTTAAACTCAGGTGCAGCAAACTGCGCCTCGATCCCAGCCAGAACAGCCTGATCCACGCCGCTGAATGCCGGGCGAATTTCGCCAAATCGTGTCTCGACCAGTTCGCGGATTTTCTCAAGCCCGTTTTCATGCACGGTGATTTTGATGCGGGCTTTGTATTTGTTGTCACGCCGTCCCAAGCGATTGTAAATGCTGACAATTGCTTCGCAATAGGGCAGCAGATCAGCCTTGGGCAGGAAATCGCGAATGACCTTGCCGACCATCGGTGTACGTCCAAGGCCACCGCCTACGATGACCTCGAAACCGGCCTGACCATCGCGCTTCACCATGCGCAAGCCAATGTCATGGGCACGGGTCACTGCGCGGTCGCTCTCGCTTCCGGTCACGGCAATCTTGAACTTGCGGGGCAGAAACTGGAATTCGGGATGATCCGTGGACCATTGGCGCAGCAATTCGGCAATCGCACGCGGGTCTTCTATTTCATCGGCCGCAGCGCCTGCAAAATGATCAGCCGTTACGTTGCGGATCGTGTTGCCGCTGGTCTGGATCGCGTGCATCCCCACATCGGCCAGCGCATCGAGCATATCGGGCACATCACGCAAGCTTGGCCAGTTATACTGGATATTCTGGCGGGTCGTAAAATGGCCATAGCCCTTGTCCCACCTGTCGGCGATCATCGCCAATTGGTCCATTTGGGTGCTGTTCAATGTGCCATAGGGAATGGCGACGCGCAGCATATAGGCGTGGAGTTGCAAATATAGACCGTTCATCAGGCGCAAAGGTTTGAACTCGTCCTCGGTCAGCGATCCGTCGATGCGGCGCTCCACTTGCGCGCGAAACTGCGCGGTGCGGGCGCGGACGAAACCTTTGTCGAAGTCATTGTATTGATACATGATTAAGCCTCTACCTGCTTGCCGTGAGCGTAATTTGACGGGCCGCGTGTGCGAAAGTCTTCGCGAAAATGTATCGGGGTAGGGCCATCCGCACCTGCCTTTACATCGGCCAGATAGACCCCGACCACGACGCCCGATTGCGCTTCGCCGTCAAGCAATCGGATGGTGGCATGGGCCTCGTCCTCGATCAGTTCGGCCCGTGCGATGTCGGTCGCCCACTGGTCATCTTCGGTCAGCCATACCGCGTCGCCCTCAAGCAGGCGGTTGGCGGTGATAACTTTGGGGGTGAATGCGCGGCTCATTGTGCGATCTCCTGCAAGGGAAGGCTGTGTGCTGCGGCCACGGCGGCGCGCGGCGAAAGCCCGAAAAGGGTCAAGGCAGGGCCGTTCAGTTTGGCCTGCGTCAAGGTGGGCTCCAATTCGCCCAAGGTCGTTGCAAACGTGACCTGATCAGGCCTGCTGACGTTTTCAATCACCGTCACGGGTGTTGCCGGATCAGCGCCATGCATCAGTAGCCGGCCTTGGATAAAGCGCGCGCTTTTCTTGCCCATATAGATCGCGGCAACCTCGCCGGCGCGGGCCAGTGCCTTCCAGTCATGATCAGCAAAGCCACGCGTGTCATGTCCCGTTAGGAACCGGACGCTTGAATTGCGTTGGCGTTTCGTGAGGCTTTGGCCGATGCCCGCTACAGCAGCACTTGCAGCGGTGATCCCAGGGATGATGGTATAGGGCAGGCCCGCATCGGTGATCGCGTCAAGTTCTTCGTCGAGCCGCCCGAAAACTGTCGGATCACCCGCTTTAAGACGCACTATATGCAAGCCTTTCAGGGCGTGAGTAACGATCAGGTCGTTGATATCATCCTGCGCCATGGCCGTGCCAAAGCCGGTCTTACCTGCGTCAATGATCACTGCTTCGCGGCGGGCCAGTTCAAGGATTTCCGGTGTCACAAGCCGGTCGTGGATCACCACATCCGCCTTGTCCAAAGCCTGGCGCGCCTTAAGCGTCAACAGTTCCGGATCACCGGGGCCTGCGCCCACAAGATCAATGTGGCCGCGTTTCGTTTGGGTTTGGATATGGGCATCAAGCAGCGTCTCCAGCGCAGGGATTACACCCGTTTCGCCAGCTTGGGCCATCGCATGTGGACCGGTCTTAAAGTAGAACGCCGCCCAGAATTCACGTCGCTTGGCACCCATCGGCAAGACATCAACCGCCTTGCGGAATGTCTTGGCGATCCGCGCGAGCGGGCCAAGGGTCGCGGGTAGGCGCGCCTCGATGTCGGCCTTGATTGCACGCGCCAGTACGGGGGCCGCGCCTTCGGTGCCAATCGCCACGGTCACCGGATCGCGATCAACGATCGCCGGGGTGATGAACTGGCTGTCGTGCAGGTTGTCGACAATGTTGACGAGCGCGCCTTCGCGGCGCGCAAGGGCCGCCACGCGCGCATCTTCGATCGCATCTTCGTTGGCCGCATAAAACAGCGCGGCACCGCGAGCGTCTCCATCGGTCTGTGCGCGCAGGATCACGTCAAGTTTGCCTAGTGCCGCCCAGTGATGAATTTCTGGCGCGACCTGCGGCGCAATCACAGTCAACCGCGCAGTGGTTTTCATCAGCAAGCGCAGCTTGGCAAGGGCCGCATCACCACCGCCCGACAGAACAACCGTGCGGCCTTCAAGGGCGAGAAAAATTGGAAAGTGGTTCATTGGGGCGTCCTTTTCCAGCCCAATATAGAACATTGTCCCACTAGTTTACCATTGCGCTGCGTTGATAAGAACGTATGTTCTGGGGTGTGGCAGGGCTTGGCCTGCTGTTCCAAAGGCGACAGGAAAACAGAATGGCATTGCGGATCGACGACACGGACCGGAAAATCCTTGCGGCATTGCAGGCGGACGCAAGTCGGTCATTGGATGAAATTGCCCGCGAGATCGGATCATCCAAGACGCCGGTATGGAATCGGATCCGCAAGCTCAAAGAGGCGGGTGTGATCGGGCAACAGACTGTTATTCTCGACGCCGAGGCGCTCGGGTTCGAGGCGTGTTTCTTTGTGCTGATCCGCACGTCGGAACATGATGCGGGCTGGCAGGGCAAGTTCTTGAAAGCCTTACAATCGCGACCCGAAGTCCAAGAAGCGCACCGGCTTGCGGGTGACATTGATTACATCCTGAAAGTGCGGGTCAAAAATGCCCGCGCTTATGATGTGTTCTATCAAGCGCTGATATCTGAAGTGCGGGTGCATAACGTCACTGCACTTTTGTCGATGGAAGAAATCAAATCGACCGTGGCGCTGCCGCTATAGCGTTGAATTTTGAGTATTTTTGAACAGAAGAAAGGGCACGTTAGCGCGTGACCATGAGCCGTTCGAGGCCGTGGAAGTGGTAAACATCTGCATATTCAGGGGTTTCGGTGAGGGCCAGATCGGGGCAGCGTTCCCAGAGGATTTGTAGCGCGATCAGAAGTTCTAGACGGGCAAGCGGTGCGCCGACGCAGAAATGGATACCGCCGCCAAAGCTTGTCATTTGCGGCCCCTTGCGGGCGGGGATGAACGCCGCAGCGTCAGGGTAGGGTGCTGGATCACGGTTGGCGGATGCAAGCAGGCAGTTCACCTGATCGCCGCGTTTAAAGTCATGCCCCAGCAGGGTGACGTCGGTCTGTGCCCAGCGTGAAAAGATGTGCAGCGGCGGATCATAGCGCAACACTTCTTCGACGGCACCTGCGTCGATGGTTGTGATCCGTTGTTCCAGCAGGGTTTTGACGCCGTTGCCCATGGTATGCACCGTTGCCTCGTGGCCCGCGTTCAGCAGCAGGATGCAAGTGGTGATCAGCTCGTCCGTGGACAGGTGTTCGCCCCCTTCTTCGGCCGCGATCAATTCGCTAATGAGATCATCGGTGGGGGCTTGGCGTTTTTCGTCGATATAGCCGGTGATGAAGGCGCGGAAAGCCAGCGTGGCCTGCACGGCGGCGTCTTCGATCTTGCGGGTGCGGTTGGCCTGATACATGGCGACCATGGCGTTGGACCAGGCCAGAAGATCGTCCGAGCGGTTTTCGGGCACGCCCAGCAAGCGTGCGATAATGATCACCGGCACCACGCGGGCGTAGGTATCAAGCAGATCGAACGGGCCGTCGGGGAATTTGTCGATCAAGTCATGGCATAGCGTTTCGATATCCGGTTGCAGGGCTGCAATCCGGCGCGAGGTAAAGGCGCGCAGCACCAGCCCGCGCAGGCGGGTGTGGCGCGGTGGTTCAAGTTCCAGCATCGAATGCGCTTCGATATCATAGAACGGTTGCACGTGCGGCGGGATCGGCGCGGCAAGGTCTGGCGGAACCTCGCGACCCATCCGGCGGTCTTTCAGGATCGTCATGGTCGCGGCGTGACTGGTGGTGCAGATCACGCCGTAGTCTTCCCACATGAACAGATCACCGGCCGCGCGGGCGCGATCATAAAAGGGATAGGGGTTTTGCACAAAGGCGGGATCGGTTGGGGATTGGCGCAGTGATTTCATGGGCCCAGCATTGCGCACTGGCTCTGGTCTTTGCAAGCGGCGCTTTGCTAAGGTTGCGCCATGTGGGGATCATTTCGCAATCGCGCCTTTGGGGTGCTGGCCTATCTGGCCTTGGTCGCCGCCTTTTCGGGCGGCGTCTGGTGGGTTGGCTATTCTGCGGCATTGGATCAATTGGAACGGCGCGGGCGGGCTGATTTGGCGCTGGCGGCGGACCGTTTGACCAGCCAGTTGCAGCGCTATCGCGAATTGGCCGTGTTGCTGGCGGATCATCCGGACCTGCAGGTTGGAGCCGACCCCGCGCGCGCCACGGCCTTGTTGCGCGAGACCGCGGATCGGACAGGATCGCTGGATGTGATTGTGCTGGACGCGGCTGGGCGAGAACGCGTTGCAGCAGGGGACACGGCGGCGCAGGATCACCTGGGCACGCCGTATTTCGAGCGGGCGATGGATGGCGCATTGGGCGTGTATCATCTGGTCAGTGATCGTTTTGGTGGCCGGTCTTCGCGGCGCGCTTTTGTCTTTGCCGCGCCGATGTTTTCGCCCGCGGGGCCGGTGCGGGGTGCGGTCATGGTCGTGGCCGACGTTGATGCCGTTGAATCTGCGTGGCGCGGTGATCGCCCGACGATGTTTTTCACAGATGAGGCGGGGGTGATCTTTGTCTCCAACCGGTCCGAGCTAATTTTTCGTGCCCGTGACGGCGACCCAGTGAGCGCCGCGCAATCGCCCGAATATCCGGCGGGGCAGGTGACGGCGTTTGTCGCCTACACGCCGCGTCTTATCGGTGGGCACGAAATTTGGCGCGTCGATGGCGGGCCTTATGTGCCCGCGCGCGCGCTGCATCTGACGCTTGAATTGCCGGTGATTGAAATGACCGGCGAGGTGTTACTGGATGTCGCGCCCGCGCGCCAATTAGCGTTTTTGCAGGCGGCTGTGGCGGCGGCATTGTGTCTAACCTTTGGCGCCCTTTTGTTTTTGGCCACGGAACGGCGGCGCACCTTGGCGGGGGCAAATGCCCGCCTTGAAGACCGCGTGGCCCTGCGCACAGAGGAGCTGTCGATCCTAAACGCCGATCTGCGCCGTGAAGTGCAGGAACGGGTCGACGCCGAGGCCCGTTTGAAAAAGGCGCAGGCCGATCTTGTGCAGGCGGGCAAGCTGTCCGCACTTGGCCAGATGTCGGCAGGCATTAGCCACGAATTGAACCAGCCGCTTATGGCGATCCGGTCGTTTGCGGAAAACGCCGAAGGGTTTCTGGCGCGCGGCAAGCCCGAGGTCGCAGCGCAGAACCTGAATCGCATTTCCGATCTGGCCCGCCGGATGGGGCGGATCATTCGCAACCTGCGTGCCTTTTCACGCCACGAAAGCGAGCCGTTGTCGGATGTGGATATTTGCGCCGTTGTCGACACGGTCCTTGAGATGAGCGAGGCGCGCGCCCGTCAAGCCGAAGTGACCCTGAACTGGAATGCCCCGCTTTCAAGCGTGATGGTGCGCGGCGGCGAGGTCCGCTTGCAGCAAGTCTTGCTGAACCTCGTCGGGAATGCGATCGACGCCATGGAAGGCAGTCACCCAAAGTCGCTCACGATCGGGGTCAGCCAACAGGGTGCACGCGTTGAATTGGCGGTGCGCGACACGGGGCCGGGGCTGAGCGAGCCGGAGAAGATATTTGATCCGTTCTACACCACCAAACAGATTGGCGCAGCCGAGGGCATGGGGCTTGGTCTGTCGATTTCTTATGGTTTGGTGCAAAGTTTTGGCGGCGTGATCAAGGGCCGCAATCACCCTGACGGTGGGGCCGTTTTCACGGTTGAACTAGACGGCGTACAAAGGGCCAAAGCCGCATGAGTAACCGGGTTCTTCTGGTCGATGACGACAGCGAGGTGCGCGAAGCACTTGGCCAAACGCTCGAATTGGCTGATCTTTCGCCACTATTGGCGGCATCCTTTGTCGAAGCCAAAGATCACATCACTGCGGGTTTCGACGGGGTGATTGTCACTGATATTCGGATGCCGGGGCGCGATGGGTTTCACCTTTTGACCTATGCGCGCGAGGCTGATCCCGATCTGCCTGTTATTCTTTTGACAGGCGAAGCGGATGTGCCGATGGCAGTGCGCGCCATGTCTGAAGGCGCGTTTGGGTTCTTGGAAAAGCCCTGCGCCCCGGGCGATTTTTTGGGTCTTGTCGAAACGGCGTTGCGCGGGCGCGCGTTGGTTCTGGAAAATCGCCGCTTAAAGCTACAGGTCGAGCAGGGGGATGCTGCGGCGCGGATGCTGGTGGGAACGTCGCCGCAAACCCAAGAGCTGCGCCGCCGCTTGCGCGGTGCGGCGCGCGCTGCCGCTGAAGTGCTGATCACAGGAGAAACCGGCGCGGGCATTGCGAAAGCCGCCGAGGTTATTCACCTGCTGTCCGCCGCCGCGAGCCGCCCGTTCGTGAAACGCGCAGCGGCGTCGCTGACAACCGACACTCTTGGGGTTGCATTGGATGATGCGACGGCAGGCACCTTGTATCTGGACGAGATCACAGGGCTGACCCATGCCGTGCAATTTGCCCTGATGGATGCGCTGGAATCGGGTGCCCCAGCGCGGGTTATTTCTGGCACGACCCAAGACATCGGATCTGCCGTGGACAGTGGCACGTTTAACGCCGACCTGTTTTATCGTCTTGATCTGCTGCGGGTTCGCATCACGCCGCTGCGCGACCGCAAAGAGGATATTCCCGTTCTATTCCGCCATTTCGTCGGCGTTGCCTGTGAACAAGCGAACCTGCCGGAACCGGAAATATCGCCCGATATAATGGGCGATTTGCTGGCACAGGATTGGCCCGGGAATGCGCGGTCCCTGATGAATGCAGCGATGCGGTTTGCGATGGGGATCACCGAACCGCGCGGGGCTGTCGGGGATGATGCGCTGGGGTTAGTTGAGCAGATGGCACAGGTTGAACGCTCGCTCTTGATCGCGGCGTTGCGCCGGAACGACGGGCAAGTCACGCAAACGGCGCAGACGCTCAAGCTGCCGCGCAAGACCTTTTACGACAAGCTCGCACGTCACGGATTGCGTGCAGAAAGCTATCGCAAAGGGTGATGGTGAGCGATCAAACTGTGCGGATTTCCGCACAGTTAGCGATCACAGATGTGTGAAACCCCGCCATTTGCTGCGCCGCGGCGTCCAGCCAGATGGCAGCAGATGCTCTCACGTCTTTGATTTATATAGTGAAAGCCAGTCACTCGTTATTCCCTCAAAGAATGCTTGCCGCATGGTCAAGCCGCGCGCAATTTGACCCATCCCCGTTGCGGGGTGATCTGACAAACTGATTCCGAGGGAGGAAATACATGTCATTCTTCAAAGCTGCCGCATCTGTTGCCGCACTAAGCATTGCCGCCGGATCCGCTATGGCCGACCCGATGGGCTGTGACGAAGGCGAAATCGTCGTAAAGTTCAGCCACGTTACCAACACCGACCGTCACCCCAAAGGCATCGCAGCCACACTGCTGATGGAGCGCGTGAACGCCGAGATGGACGGCACCATGTGCATGGAAGTTTTCCCGAACTCCACGCTCTATAATGATGATCAGGTTCTTGAGGCGATGCTGCAAGGCGACGTCCAGATGGCCGCACCTTCGCTGTCCAAATTCGAAGCCTTCACCAAGCAGTTCCGCATTTTCGATCTGCCGTTCATGTTCACCAACATCGATGCCGTTGACGCATTCCAGACATCGGAAGCTGGCGAAGCGATGAAAGACTCGATGACCCGTCGTGGTTTGCAGGGTCTGGAATTCTGGCACAACGGCATGAAGCAGTTTTCGGCCAACGTGCCACTGATCCTGCCGACAGACGCCGAGGGCCTGAAATTCCGCGTGCAGACATCCGACGTGCTGGTCGCGCAGATGGAAGCATTAGGTGCAAGCCCACAGCCAATGGCGTTCTCCGAAGTTTACGGCGCGCTGCAGACAGGTGTTGTGGACGGTCAGGAAAACACATGGTCCAACGTTTATGGCCAAAAGTTCTTCGAAGTGCAGGACGGCACAACCGAAACCAACCACGGTGTGCTTGACTACCTTGTTGTGACATCGGTCGATTTCCTGGACAGCCTTGATCCTGCCGTGCGCGATCAGCTTCTGACGATCCTCACTGAGGTCACGGTTGAGCGGAACGCCGCTGTTGGCGAAGTTGACGCACAAGCCCGTCAGGCTGTCATCGACGCCGGTGGTGTTGTGCGCGAATTGGACGCCGAACAGCGCGCTGCATGGATCGAAGCCATGAAGCCCGTTTGGGAGCAGTTCACCGACGATGTTGGCCAAGAAAACATCGACGCAGCACAGGCGATCAACGCCGCGCTGTAAGCCAGAAATCTTAAGATTTAGGCGTCCCGGTCCGGGGAGGGTCGGGGCGCCTTGCATAACCATACGCTTCATTGGGAGGGGCAGGGGATGAGCGCGTCACATCATGGCGACAGCCGCGGGCCGTTTGGCCGTTTTATCAATTCACTCGAAGAGACATTCATCGCGATCCTGCTGGGTCTGATGACGCTGATTACCTTCGTAAACGTTGTGCTGCGTTATGGCAGCAATTCCAGCTTCATTCTCTGGATCGAAAAGGTAACGGGCTACGATCTGCCCTCGACCCTTCTTTGGGGGCTCGAAACCGTCCTTATCCTGTTTGCGTGGCTCGTGCTGTTCGGCCTGTCCTACGGGTTCAAGGTCCGCGCGCATTTGGGCGTTGATGCGGTGATCAACATCGTCTCGGCCCCGGTGCGCAAAGGTCTGGTACTTTTGTCCGCACTGGCCTGCATCGCTTATGGCGGCCTTGTGATGAAGGGCGCGTGGGATTACTGGGCGCCGTTCGCAGGCTACCAGCAGACCACGGGCCGCGTCATCCCGACGGGGTTTAACGAAAGCACCCGCGATAATGGCTGGTATGAAACCGAACAGGTGCCGATCCCGTTTGGCCGCAGCTTCCTTGAAGAGCGGTTCAACATGGGCGAGGAATACGAAAAGCTCCCCCGGTTTATACCCTATTTCATCTTACCCTTCGGAATCGCGTTGATGCTGTTTCGCATCCTGCAAGCAACTGTCGCGGTAATGCGTGGACGTGCAGACAGCCTGATCGCCAGCCACGAGGCCGAAGACGCCATTGAAGATGCCGCCGCTGTTGTGGCCAAGGGAGGAAATTAAATCATGGAAGTTGTTCTCCTTTTTGGCATGATCATCGGCCTGTTGCTGATCGGCGTACCGATCGCTGTGTCGCTTGGCCTGTCGTCGATTATCTTCCTGCTGATGTTCTCGGACTCCTCGCTCGCCTCGGTGGCGCAGTCGCTTTATCAAGCGATGGCGGGGCACTACACCTTGCTGGCAATCCCGTTCTTCGTGCTTGCCTCGTCTTTCATGTCGACGGGTGGCGTGGCCAAACGGATCATCCGCTTTGCCATCGCTTGCGTCGGGCACTTGCAGGGTGGCTTGGCCATCGCGGGCGTGTTGGCCTGTATGATGTTTGCGGCCCTGTCTGGATCGTCGCCTGCGACTGTTGTGGCGATCGGCTCTATCGTGATCGCGGCGATGGTGCAGGTCGGCTATACCAAGGAGTTCGCGGCCGGTGTGATCTGTAACGCAGGCACGTTGGGCATCCTGATCCCGCCGTCTATCGTGATGGTTGTTTATGCATCGGCCACAGACGTGTCCGTGGGTCGGATGTTCCTTGCCGGTGTGTTTCCAGGCCTTTTGGCTGGTCTGATGCTGATGGTGACGATCTATGTCTTCGCCCGTATCCGCAACATGCCCAAAGGCGAATGGCTGGGCTGGGGCGAAATGTCGAGCGCGCTGATTGATGCATTCTGGGGCTTGATGCTGATCGCGATCATCATGGT
>JBLHNX010000010.1:0-21256 GCA_047622125.1 Paracoccaceae bacterium
TGGGCCGTCTGGCGCCCCGTTGGAGCGTCTCTGCTCGTCCGGTAAAGGGGGGTCTAAGGTTAGTCGCTGATGCCCGCAAGTGCTTTTTTCGCTAAAAACACATTTTTTGCTCCATGATCGGTTTCGCGACTTTTCGATGTTGTGGCCAATGAGGTCGGTGGCGTTTACTTGCCTGTGTTTCTCGCAGGCTCTGACGGCGCGAACTCTCGTCGCGTTGTCGATCGCTGCGCACTGGATTCGGCGGGTATTTTCGCCACTTTTACAAGGAATGACAGACGCTTAACATCCACTTGGATATGATGTTCCGGAACCTGTTTCTGATAACGTTTGGTGTGCAATTCCCGCATCGGCGTAACTCTGTACGCTTGAGGATCCGGTAAGCGCCAGCGTCTGAGACTTTGATGCCGTGGTGTCGCGCCAAATACCAGTCAATCCGAATCGGCCCGTGGTGATACTGCGCCGCAATTACAGAACCTTCTCGACGATCTCAGCTGGTGTTTGATTGGCAGGGTTCTCCCGTTCTTCTCGTGGAAGAGAACGGCACGGGCATGAGCGGCCACCATGATCTTGTCGCGCTTACGTTCCGGTCTCTCAACTCATTTATGCGGCCTTTTGCCACCTAGAGATGAGTGGCGGCGGCGCGGGTTATACAACCCATTGATATGTTGGAGCGAGACCTTGTCCGCCATTGGTTCGAGGACAATGGTTAAGTGCCATGTCCAACGCTCGGATCGCCAAATCCTGTTTCATGCGGTTACTGACGGCCCAACCGATGACGCGGCGGGAATACAGATCGAGGATAACGGCCAGATACAGCCAGCCCTCACTGGTCCAGATGTAGCTTATGTCACCAGCCCATTTCTGATCGGGGCCATCCGCGGAGAAATCCTGATCTAGCAGATTGGGCGCGATGTTGAACGTGTGATTGCTATCCGTCGTTGTCTTGTATTTTTGGGTTCTGATGATCTTGATACCATTCTCACCCATCAAACGACCTACACGCCGGTGCCCAACATTCAGCCCCAACTCTTGCAACTCTTCGGTCATACGAGGCCGACCATAGCTTTGCAGACTAAGACGGTGTTGTTCGCGGACATGCGCCAAGATCACCATATCGTCACGCTGTCTGCGGCTCATTGGGCGGCTTCGCCATGCACCAAATCCCCGCGATGTGACCTGCATGATGCTACATAGAAATTCGACAGGCCATTCTTCTTTCCAGGCGTCGATGAAAGCAAACCTCAACGGCTTTGGCCTGCAAAGAAGATTGCCGCGTTATCGGCTACAATTGATCCACTAGATCAATCGCTAGACGCCTTGACTTGAACACTCCCCTCTCCTCGCGGAGCAAGCGAACTTCTTTGCGAAGGCGCGCGTCTTCCTTCTCAATATCCTCGTGTGGGCCGGACATCAGGTCGTCGTGTTGATGCTTCTGAACCCACTTGTTCAACGTCGAAAGACCAACACCCAAATCTGATGAAACCTGCGGTCGCGTTAGGCCGCTGCTGATCGCGATGTGCACTGCATCACGCCGAAAATCGTCTGTGTATCTCGTTGCCATTATCTATCTCCTTCATAGCAAACATTGCTTGAAAGAGACCGGAACTAAACCGTGACAAGACCAATCCCACGCTCGTGCAGCAAGTCCTCGACATTGCGGAGCGAAAATCGCACGTACATCATGACCGCCAGGCGGATGATCTCGGGACTGCAGTGGAAGCACTTGAAGGGATCTGTTTTCGTCATGAGCGAAGGCTACGAAACCGCCCTGCCCGCCTCAAGTAAATTTGTTCTGACCCAGCCCTTCACAACCCTCGGCAATCCGCGCGCCGTACCCCCAGGCTGAACCCGTCTAGGGTAAGGGGGAATCCGCAAAATAGAATAGGGCTAGGCTGGTATAATGCCGTTGAGGTTGAATAGCTGGATGGCCGTAGCCCCCCCTATCGCACCGGCCTCATCAGGCGACAACTGTCCCAGGATGCCGTTTGTAACGGAGACCCAATCAGGCAGGCCGTTTGCCAACTCGACAACGGGCCAGTCACTGCCCCAGACCATGCGTTTTGGTCCAAACGTATCGAGCACATGATCCACATAGGGGCTGATCGCATCGGTGGTGGCTTCCCCCGCAGCACAATACGCAAGCAGACCGGAGAGCTTGCAATAGACGTTCGGAAGAGCGGCGAGCGCGGAAATATCTGCGCGCCATGGGTCTAACCCACCCCCAGCAATGTCAGGTACGCCGCAGTGGTTTAGAATGAGCGTCGTGTTATCGCAGACCCGTGCAAGTTCGGCTCCGAGCTTCAACTGTTTGGGCAGCATGCAAAGGTCGAAGGGCTTGGCGCGATCACCAAGCCTGCGCAGGTTCTTGCGAAATGTGTCGGTGGTCGATAATTCGTCAGGCATGACATGCAGGATACGTCTGTAGCCGACCACACCCAGATCTTCGCATTCGTCCAGCCAGTTGCTGAATCCCGCGTCATCTTCGGGCCGACACGACGCGATGATGCCCAAGATTCCACTTTGCGGATCTTTTGCAAGTTCGGCGACGAAGCGTATCTCAGCCATGTAGTCGGCGTCATCCACGCCGGTTTCCATGAACAATGTTCCGGCAATATCCGCGCCTTTGGTTAACTCGCGATACTGTTCGAGTGTGAAGGCCCTATTAGCCAATGGTGGTATCCCGTCTGTCCATCCGTAGCTTGCAACATCGGGATAGACGAGGTGCTGGTGGGTATCGATGAGCTGTGTCATGCGAGATTTCCTTTTACTTTACTCAGTGTCGTCGATCACATCTTGGCGCTGCTGTCCAAGGCCAGCGATGCCCAATTCAACCACATCGCCCGCACGCAAATATTGCTGCGGTTTCTGGCCCATACCAACACCGGGAGGCGTGCCGGTTGAGATCACATCACCGGGCTGGAGAGACATAAACTGGCTCAGGTAGCTGACCACGTGCGCGACGCCATAGACCATGGTTTTGGTCGATCCGTTCTGCATAGTTTTGCCGTTTACGGTCAGCCACATGGACAGGTTCTGCGGGTCCGCAACTTCGTCGCGGGTAACAAGCCATGGGCCTATCTGGCCATAGTTGTCGCAGCTTTTACCTTTGGTCCACTGGCCTGCGCGTTCGATCTGAAAGGCGCGTTCGGACACGTCATTGGTGATCGCGTATCCGGCGACGTAATCCATCGCATCAGCCTCGCTGACATATTTAGCGCGCTTGCCAATGATAACGGCCAGCTCAACCTCCCAATCGGTTTTTTCAGACCCGCGCGGGATGATGATCGGGTCGTTCGGGCCGCAGATTGCGCTGGTCGCTTTCATGAACATCACCGGTTCTGGCGGCACCTCTAGCCCGCTTTCGGCGGCGTGATCGGCATAGTTCAAACCGATGCATATGAATTTTCCGGTGCCAGCCACGCAGGGGCCAAGCCGTGTATTGGCGGGCACTTGCGGCAGGGTCGTCGGGTCAATATCACGGATCGCCTGAAGGCCAGTGTCAGCTAGCACACCCCCTGCAATATCGGGCACAACGCCCGACAGATCACGGATCACACCAGCGGCGTCGACCATCCCGGGTTTTTCAGCACCAATCTCGCCAAATCGCAAAAGTTTCATTGTTTCGTTCCTTTATGAATTTGCCCAGCCACCGTCGATGACATGGGCGTGACCTGTCGTATAGGCCGACTCGTCTGAAGCAAGGTAGACTACCAGCGCCGCAATTTCTGCCGCGCGACCGATCCGGCCCATTGGTTGGCGCGCAATGAACGCAGTGCGTGCAGCTTCATAGTCGCCAGTGTCTGCCAACCGTTGTTCAAGCGAGGGACTTTCGACTGTGCCCGGGCAGATCGCGTTGCAGCGAATGCCTTGGGTCACGAAATCGGCCGCGATGGATTTAGTGATACCGATCACGGCTGCCTTGGTCGTGCCATAAGCGAAACGGTTAGGTGCGGCGATAATCGAAGATGCAACCGACGACATGTTGATGATCGCGCCGCCGCCGTTTGCCAACATCGCGGGCAGGAATGCGCGGCACATCCGATACATTGCCGTGACGTTCAGATCATTGGAAAACCGCCATTGGTCTTCGTCGCAATCGAGAATGGTGCCATGGGCGACAAACCCCGCGCAGTTGAACAGCACATCAAGCGCGCCCGTGGTTTCAACCGCCGTCGCAATCGACGCGGGATCAGTCACATCAAGATGAAGGGTCTTCAGCCCGCTGTCGGCCAATGCGGCAAGGGCATCTTTGTTCACATCGCTGGCGTAGACTGTCGCGCCCTCTGCCTGCATGGCCAGCGCGGATGCACGCCCGATCCCTTGACCAGCAGCGGTCACAAGGCAGGTTTTTCCGTTAAGTCGTCCCATGTTAAGTCCTCTATTATACCGGCAAACAGGCCGGTCCGATGGGTTCAAAGCTTTTGTAGGTTAGGATAAATTCCGCATGCCCAAGGTCTTCGGATTTTGTGGACTGCCCGGCGGCTACCTGTTTCACGAGGTCGAAAATCTCGTTTCCGATGTCCTCTAATCCGGCCTCGCCGGTGATGATCTTGCCCGCGTTAATATCCATGTCTTCGTGCAGACGCTCATACATATCCGGGTTCGCGGCGACCTTAATCACTGGCGAAATCGCTGACCCAACCACCGATCCTCGCCCTGTGACAAAAATCGTCATATGCGCGCCCGAGGCCATCATCTCCACGATTTCAGCGTTGTCTGAAATATTGGGAAAGCCGAACTTCACGGGTCCGTCTGGCACCACGTCCATTAGATAGAGCCCACCCTTGGGCGGAATATCACCCGGTTTGATTAAGCCGGAAATGGGTGACGCGCCGGATTTCGCATAGGCCCCCATCGATTTTTCCTCGATAGTTGACAGCCCGCCGTCGGCATTGCCCGATGCAAAGCTGCCATAGCCAAGTTCGGCGTAGTACTTTGCCGCCTTTTCTACCGAAGCACGCAATTCCACCGCCAACTCAGGTGTTGCGGCACGGCTGGACATGATGTCTTCGCAACCGATCAGCTCGCCTGTTTCTTCAAAGATGCAGGTGGCGCCAGCATTGACCAAATGATCAAACGCGCGCCCTGTTGCCGGGTTACCAGAAATTCCGCTCGTCCCGTCCGAGCCACCGCAAACCGTGCCGATGATCAGGTCGGACAGGTCCATGGGAACACGCGGCGCATCCGCAAGATCAGCCACGGCCTGTTTCACGAAGTCCTGCCCCTTGGCGATCGCGCTGCGCGTCCCGCCTGTGCGCTGGATCACAAGCGTTTCGACCGCGCGGCCACTATCACGCACCACGTTTTCCAGTTTTACACGATTAAAGCTTTCGCAACCAAGAGAGACCAATAAGACAGCCCCCACATTGGGATGGGTGCACAGTCGCTCCATCATCTTTTGCGCGTATTCATTCGGGAAACACCCGGGAAAACCAATAACATGAGCGGTATCGCGATAGGGATAGGTGATCTCGCGGGCGACGTGATGGGCGCATTCCACCAGATATGCTACGGCGACCACGTTTCGGATGCCTTTGCGCCCGTCTGCCCGCTGATAACCTTGCATGGTCATGCGATTTTCCCATCTTTTGTCAGAGCGTAGGTCGGCGTGTAGTCGCTTTTCATATTATGCAGATGAACATGATCACCCACCGCGATTTCTGCCGTGGCGGACCCAATTGGCACGCCGTATTTCAACACCTTATCGCCTAGAGCCATGGGCCGCAGCGCAAGTTTATGCCCCATGCTGACGGTCGCTGCCAGCTGCACGGATTGTCCGGCCAAAACCACGTCTTCGCCCTTGCCAATACCGCAGCGCGCGACCGCTATCGTGTCGTCGGGTGACAAAATTATCAGCCTGTCGTCGGTATGTTCAGCCATCGCTCAAACCTCCGCCTGCGTGCAGTTTTCGATGAAATCCCAATCCAGCGTGGCGCCCAGTCCCGCTGTGGTCGGGAGTGTCGCGATTCCGTCTTTGATCGGCAGCGGCCGGTCCAGCCCAAACTGAAAGGTCTCTAACGGCCAGAGCACTTCGAAATAGCTGTTGTTCTTGACGGCTCCGCAAAGATGCAGGTTCACCATTTCTAGCGGGTGAAAAATGGTCGTGTGTAGTTCGCAGTTCATGTGAAATGCCTCAGCCAGACGCGCAGTTTTCAGTGCGCCGGTGACGCCTCCGGTCCATGACACATCTGCGCGCACCCCGTCCGTGACACGCTGGGCAATACATTCCGCGACCGAATAGGGGTGTTTCGCCAGAACCTCGGTACCGATCACCGGAATATCCAGCACCCGCGTCAATTCCTTCAAAGCGCTGAAATTCTCGTCGGGCATCGGTTCTTCCAACCACGCGTAATTCATCGCCTCGAGTGCACGTCCAAACCGGACCGCCTGTTCCAGTGTGTAGGGTGCAACGGGGTCGGACATCAGCGTATAATCACCGCCAACCGCGTCGCGCACAGCGCGATGGATTTCAATATCTTCGTCCAAGGACCGACCTGGAGGATGGATCTTGTAGGCTTTCATACCCGCGCCCTGAACTGCCCGTGCTTCGGCGACGTAAGCCTCCGCACTGTCCAGCACCAGCGAGGAAGCGTAGACCGGAACCTGCGCATTCGCGCCGCCGATATAGCGCCACAGTGGTTGGCCCGCGGCCTGTGCAGCCAGCAACCAAAGGCAGCAATCGACAGGGCCGTAAGAATAAATCGGCAAATGGTGCCACCACCGATCCGCAACCCGCCAATCATGCCAGATCGCCTCGCGGTCCAACGCATTGCGACCTATCAGAAACGGGCGCAGTGACGAGGCCGCGAGATGACCCGCACCCAGTGAAGATCGGCCCGCGAAACCAAACATAGAGGCACTTTGTCCGTCGTCGGTTCGGATCGTGTAAACAAGAAATTCCATGCCTTCCAAGGCCTGACCATCACGCATATTTCCACCGGCGATGATCGCATCGTCGGCGCGGCAACAGCGTATATCGAGGCCCGTTATTATCATCCCTAGAACTTGCCCCATTTCAGGTAGGCGTCTTGCGGATCCATTCCTCCGATAATTGCAGTGCGCACTTTGCTTTCGGTTTGCATGGCTTCGGTTGATCTGGCGATGACGTCATCAAGTCGGTCGACTGGCACGCGCACCATCCCATCGCGATCCCCGTGCAGCCAGTCGCCGGGGCGGATCAGCACATCATCCATGTGGATATCGACCTGTGTGGCCGTGGGCAGCCATTGGCCGACGATATCCTTGGGCGTATTATGGGTGCGCCAAGAAGGGAATCCCAGATCAAGCAGGAAATGGCTGTCACGCAAGGCCCCGTCCAGAACACAGCCCAGCACACCTTTGGCATGCAATGTTTCGGCAGATAGTTCGCCCATCTGCGCAAGGGAATGGGTATGCGGTTGCGCCGTCCAGATGTGGCCCGGTTTGCATTTGGACAACAGACCGGTCCACGCCAGGAGCGTTTCATGGGGGTCTGCGGCCTCGTCCATACGACCCTCGATGGTAAAGGCGGGGCCACACAGGGTCATCTCGGGTTGCAGCGGGGTGATGCGCGGCGGCAGGGTGAAGTTGCGCAAACCCATCGCGCGCATCACGTCATGCACAACGCCGGTATAGCAGCCTTGGAACGGGGCGATCCGGTTATCAATCATGATGAAATACCTCTTCCATCATGGCCCACCATTCACCGTCGGCGCGGGTGGCCAGCGGGTCTTGCATCGGCATGCAGATATCCCACCATTCCTGAGTTTTTGGATCGGCCGCCATCTTCGCGCCGTCAGCGGCGAAATCCGTGCCGTGGTATTCCCAATAGCCGAACAGCAGGTTTTCAGGTTCGCGCAGATAGATCGAATAATTGCGAATATTGCAGTCGGTGATGCCGGCCAAAATCTCGGACCACGTGTTGGCATGCAACCGTTTGTATTCAGGGATCTGTTCGGGTTTGATGCCGATGACCATTGCCATGCGTTTCATGACTTATCCTCCTATTGTCGCGCTTAGACCCGCAACCGCGCGGGCGTTGATCGCATCCCAGTCCCAAGCAATGCCAAGCCCCGAAGCCATCGGCGCATGGGCATGGCCGTCGCGGATATTCAACCGCGAGGTGGTGATGTCATCAAGTTGCGGGATGTATTCAAGCATCGGCGCATTAGGCACAGCGCATGTCAGGCTGACGTGTAGTTCCATTAGGAAATGCGGGCATATCGCGACGTTGAATGCCTCGGCCATATGCGCGATTTTCAGCCAAGGTGTGATGCCGCCCACGCGGGCCACATCGGCCTGCACAATTGTGCAAGCGCCCATCGCCAGATAGTCCTTGAACTGCGACAGCGAATACATACTTTCGCCGACGGCAATCGGCACGGGAGAGGCGGCGGTGAGTTGCACATGCGCACCCACATCATCGGCGGGCATCGGTTCTTCGAACCAGCCAATATCGAATTCGGCCAGCATATCGGCGCGACGGCGTGCCTCGGCCAAGGTGAAAGATTGATTGGCATCCACGAGGATATGATAGTCATCGCCCACGGCATCGCGCACAGCCTTCAGTCGGGCGCGATCAGCGGCCATCGTCGGCTTGCCGATCTTGATCTTTGAGCCCGCAAAGCCCTTGGTCTGCATCGCAAGCGCGTCAGCCACCAAGGCGTCTGTTTCGATGTGCAGCCATCCGCCTTCTGTCGAATAGAGTGGCACGAAGGGTTTCGCGCCACCCGCCATGCGCCACAGTGGAAGATCCGCGCGCAGGCACCGCAAATCCCAAAGGGCGGTGTCGATTGTCGCTAGCGCAAGCGAGGTGATCGCACCCACAGCAGTGGCGTGTGTGGCAAACAGCAGCTCGCGCCAGATGCCCTCAATCTCCTCGGCTTCGCGGCCAATCAACAGCGGCAACAGGGTTTCGCGCAGCAAGCTTATGACCGCCGGACCGCCCGTGCCGATGGTATAGCTATAGCCGGTGCCTACGTGGCCATCGGCGTCGGTCAGGCGCACAATCGGTGTTTCCTGAGAAACAAACGACTGGATTGCATCCGTGCGCACGGCCTTGGGCGCAAGGTCCACCATTAGCACCTCTGCTTTGACGATCCGTGCCATTAGTCTAGCCGCACTGACCGGCCAGTGGCCGCGTCAAACAGATGGGCTTTGTCCATGGCCACGTCGAACTCAATGGTTTCACCCGGAACGACGATGCGCGGCCCAAACATTTTGCCCTGCGCCTCTTGTCCGGCGAGGGTGGTGTATAGGATCGTTTCAGTGCCCAAAAGTTCTGACAACACGATATCCAGCGTAACGCGCGCGCCGTCACCGCTTTCGGCGATGCCGTGACCCACAGGGGTTAGGTCATCGGGGCGCAGGCCAAAGACAACTTCTTGGCCGTCACGCACCAGATCTTTCAAACGGGCCGGAATGGGAAGGGTTTTGTTGTCGGCAAAGACGATGTTCTTGTCCTTGATAGTCGCGGGCAAAAGGTTCATCGGCGGCGAGCCGATAAAACTAGCAACAAAGGTATTCACCGGATGATTGAACACTTCCATCGGGGTGCCGACCTGTTCGATATACCCGTCTTTAAGCACAACGATCCGGTCAGCTAGCGTCATTGCCTCAACCTGATCGTGCGTCACATAAACAACGGTCGTTTTGACTTTTTGGTGGAGCTTCTTAATCTCGGTGCGCATCTGCACGCGCAGCTTGGCGTCAAGATTAGACAATGGTTCGTCGAACAAGAAGGCCTGTGGGTGGCGCACAATGGCGCGACCCATTGCAACGCGCTGGCGCTGTCCGCCAGACAGTTCAGCGGGCGTGCGGTCCATCAGTTCGTCCAGCCCCAAAATCTCGGCTGCTTCATCGACGCGCTTGAGGATCGTCGCTTCATCCTGTTTAGCGATCTTGAGGCCAAAGCCCAGATTTTCGCGCACCGACATATGCGGATAAAGTGCATAGTTCTGGAACACCATCGAGATGTTGCGCTTGCGCGGGGGAAGGTCGTTGACGACCTTGTCGCCAATCGTGATTGTGCCGCCCGAAATATCCTCGAGCCCCGCGATCATTCGCAGCGTCGTCGATTTACCGCATCCGGATGGCCCGACCAAAACCACAAATTCATTGTGGGCAATCTCAAGGTTGATGCCATGCACCACCTCGAGTTTGCCGTAGTTCTTGACGACGTTTTGTAGCGTAATTTCTGCCATTTCTTATCCTTTGACGCCGCCGAATGTGAGGCCAGCGATGAGGTGTTTCTGCACTAGGAAAGTAAGGATCAACGCAGGGATGATGATGATCACCGCCATTGCCGACATGCCTGCCCAGTCGATTGTGAATTGTGCGGTAAAGTCCATTAGACCGACCGGTAGTGTCTTGCTGTCCGTGGATCGTGTGAGGTTGGATGCAAGCGCGTATTCGTTCCACGATGTCAGGAAGGCAAAGATGCCAGCACTTGCGATGCCAGATTTGGCCAACGGAAACTCGATCTTCCAAAACGCCTGCCAACGGGTGCAGCCGTCAACCTGCGCGGCCTCTGACATTTCCTTGGGGATTTGGCGAAAGAAACCGTCGATGAGCCAGATCGTAAAGGGGACATTCATCGCGACGTAGACGATGATCAGGCCAAGTTTGGCGTCGATCAATCCGATCCAGCTCCAGATCATAAAGACTGGCAGGGACAGTGCGATACCCGGAACAGTGCGCGACAGCATCAACGCAAGGAACAGCCCGTTTTTGAACTTGAAGCGGTAGCGCGCGAAGGCATAGCCGCCCGACATGCCAATCAGTAAAGCGATTGCCGTGCTGGTCAGCGCGATAATCAGCGAATTCGCAAAATAGGCGGACACCGGAATGGCAATCTGATCCGCACCAAAGCCGAAAATCTTGGCAAAGTTGTTCAAGCCGGGGTTTTCAGGAATCCAGATCGGCGGTTTGGCCAGCACCTCGCCGTTAGGGCGAAAGGCGGTCAACACCACCCAAAGACCGGGCACACAGATGATCACCATAAGGATAAACGTCAGCACCCAAGTGAGTACGGAACCGATCCGTTTGCGCAGTGAACCTTCCATTATTCTGCTCCTCCCATGTATTTTCGGGCCGCAAGTAGTTTGGTGAAGAAATAATAGGTGAAGGCGATCGAGAGCAGGATCGAGACATAGGCCATTGCGTTGGCTTGCCCCATCCGCGCGTTGTCGTAACCTACCCGCGCGATCATAGTCCAAAGTAGTTCCGTGCGGCCTGCGGGGCCGCCGCCCGTCATCACATCAACGATGTCATACGCGCGTGCCACGTCCAGTGAACGGATCGTCATGGCGATGAACACAAAGGGCATCAGGAATGGCAATGTGATATGGCGGAAAACCTGCCATGGGTTGCAGCCATCGACTTTCGCCGCCTCAAGAGGGTCACGCGGCATGGCAAATAGACCTGCAAGAAGCAGGATCGCAAAGACGGATGTGCTCATCCAGACTTCGGCAAAGATGATCGCGAACATAGCGAGGTATTTATCCACCAGCCATGCAATCGCCCCGTCACTGAGCCCGAGTGCCTGCAGCGCGTTGTTGAGGATGCCGATGTTGTCGTTAAACACGAACTTGAACTGATATCCGACAAGAATTGGGGAAAACATCATCGGGAACATCATGATGGTGCGCAATGTGCGTTGGCCCCACGTAATCTTGTTGATCAAGAGTGCGATGCCAAGCCCAAGCAGGAATTCGACGTTCAGCGAGATGGTTAGAAAAAGGACGGTCCGCCCGAATGCTGACCAAAAGTCACCATCCGAAAATATGCGCCGGTAGTTTCGCAATCCAACCCAGTCATACAGGCTTTCGGGGCGGATCAGGCGGTAACCGGTAAAGCTTGTATAAAGCGAAAACAGAAGCGGCAGCAGAACGACGAACGCAATCGTCAAGAACGCCGGCAACAACAGCAGGAACGGCGTGTATTTTTCCCGTTGCCAGAATGGGGGGCGCTTGGTGGCCATGTCGGGTGCTGCCTTTTTTACGTAAAATCTTAAAAAGTGGCGCGGACCCGAAAGCCCGCGCCAAGTCGGAGAGTTGTTTAGAGGTAGCCTGCGTCTTCCATGACAAGCCGCGCAGCCTCAGCCGCCTCGTCCAGGGCTTCTTGTGCAGTCATTTCGCCCAAGATCGCCGCTTGCAGGCGAGGCCAGATCTCGTTTGACACCTCAATCCAAGGGGTGATCAGCGGCGGCGTGAATGCGTCTTCCTCCATCGACACGGCATAGGTCTCGAAGACCTCGACCATAAAGTCGTTGCCTTCAGCCTCAAAGAGCGCCGTGGCGTCGCCCCAAACAGCGGCACGTGTTGGCAACAGGCCCGATGACGCTTCGACCATCTGGCTGTCGTGGCTGGTCAGGAAGGTCACAAACGACGCGGCTGCGTCGACATTGTCGCAGCTTTCGGTAATCGAGAACGTATGGCTACCCGACCAACCGGTGCGGATCCCAGCGGAGCCCATGGGCGCGCGTACAAGACCGATATCCCCAGCGATTTGGCTGTTTTCAGGGTCGTTGAAGAACGATGCCCAACCCGCCCAATCAAGGTTGATCGCAACAGTACCAGAGGCAAAGCCAAGGCCTGTGTCATCCCACAGATAGTTCAGCGAACCCGCTGGAACCGCTTGGGCGTCATACAGGTCTTTAAAGAAATTGACCGCTTCGACACCTGCCGCCGAGTTAAAGATTGGGTTCCAATCATCGTCAAACAACGCGCCGCCGTTGGCAACGAGAAGCTCGTAGAAACGACCGGTAATCGCCTCGTCCTTGCCGACAAACTGTGTGCCATAGAATCTCGGTGCGTCGGCAAAGAACATCGCCTGATCTTTGACTTGATCCCAGGTTTCGGGTGGCAACAGTTCATAGCCGTATTCCACCATAAATCCGGCCTGATTGTCGGCGTCTTCGTACAGCGACTTGATGTAGTAGAGGTTCGAGATGTCCGAGTGACGCGGCAGTTGAACCAGACGCCCTTCGACGGTTGAGTTTTGCAGGGCAAGTGGTTGGAATTCAGCCAGCGTCGCGTCTGCGATTACGCCGTTAAGATCCATATAGATGGAGCCATACTGAGGTGCAAAGCTCGTGTGGTTCGACCCCACGCACCAGTCCAACGTGCCGGCCGCGATGTCTTGCTTGATTTCGCGATCCAGTTCGAAGTGGTTCTTGCGGGACAGCACATCGACGGTAGCTCCCGTCATCTCTTCCCACTCGGCAATACGCGCATAAAGCGGTTCGTATTGCGCGCCGCCAATCAATTTGACACGCAGCGTGTAGCCGTCAAAGCTGCCGTAGTCGACGTCCTCTGCTGTGACAGATGTCACGGCTATACTGGATAGCGCTGTGGCTGCCAGTAGCGTCTTAAGTGTTAAGTTGGTCATGGTGTCCTCCCTCGGATGATTGACCGTCATTGCGCCGCATCATGCGACCGTTTGGGGGCCAGAACACGCGCAGTGTCCTGGCCAAGTGCCGGTGCGGCGCGATCGGATTTAAGCGTCGCCCCGTTATATCGGATCGGCGAGCGCAGCGTCTCGAGCCGCACCGTGCCGTTCCGTAGAATTGTCTGTTCCAGATCAAGGCGCTTGTAGGCCTCGGTTGCGCGCAACTCGGGCCAACTCAGCACTTCTGAGCACCAGATGTCAGCCGGTTGCAGCACCGCGAGCCATTCGGCCGTGGTGCGTGTGATAATTTTCGTGCCAAGCGTCGATTTTATGGCATCGCGCTGGGTCATGAGAATGGTCGCATCACCATAAAACTTCTTGAGCTCATCGATCTCCAGAAGGTCCGCCAAGATCTCAAGCGAGGGCGTCATGGCGAGCGCAAGAAAACCGTCGGAAGTCTCGTAGACACCGTATGGCGCGCCCAGATATGCGTGCGCACCATTCACACCGCTGCGCGCTGGGATGCGGTTGCCATCATTTAGGTGGGTTGAAAGAACTTCGAATTGAAAATCGATCATCGCTTCCAGCAGGCTAGTCTGCACAAAAGCGCCCTTGCCGTGAATCCCGCGCCCGACCAACCCGGCCAAAATACCCTGAGCCAAAGCATTTCCGGCCAGCATATCCGCCACAGCCAACCCCATTGGGGTTGGCGCATCGTCAGCGCTTCCGGTCAGCCAAAGAAGGCCCGAACGCGCCTGCGCAAGCAGGTCTTGCCCTGGCAAATCCTTCCAAGGGCCATCTTCGCCGTACCCAGAAATGCTGCCATAAATTATGCGTGGGTTGATAGCGCGAACATCTTCGTATCCGAAGCCCTGCCGTTCGATCACGCCGGGGCGAAAATTCTGGATCATCACATCGGCAGTTTTTAGAAGTTCGACCAATGCAGCACGATCTTCCGGATTGCGCAGATCGGCTGTGACGCTTTCCTTGTTGCGGTTGATCGCATGAAATAGGGAATTGTCGCCGTCAATTTCGGTGTCCGACAGATACAGATTGCGGCATAGATCGCCAACGCCGGGGCGTTCAACTTTGATAACCCGTGCGCCAAGATCGGCAAGTTTCAGACCAGCCAAAGGCCCCGAGAGAAACTGGCTGAAATCAACAACGACGAGCCCGTCCAGCGGGCGTTCGGACTGCGGCAAGACCCTCATGCTCGGCTCTCGCGATAGGCCGCATCGAGACGGTCGAGGGTTTGCGACTTGTTAGCTTCACCTCGCAAGCATGCATGCAAAATATCACCGCCGACTTCTTGAAAGCCCATGTAGCCGTCATAACGAGGGCGCAGCCATGCGGTTTCCAATGTTTCGCGGGTGTTGCGAAAGAAATTCCGGCACGCGGCATTCGTCGCGTCTGCTTCCCAAGCGGTTGCATTGCCAGGCTGGCCGCCGCTTTCGAAAAACAGGCCCGTCTGGCACTCGGCACCCGCAATCCAAAAGGCATAGTCGGCGGCGATATCAACGTATCTGCATTGGCTTGAAATCGCAATTCCGGTGCCGCCAATCACTGTGCCGCGCGGACCATTTTTGCCAAACCCGGGCGCGTCGGCAAAGGTTATGGGAAAACGGCAATATCCGTCACGGCTGTAATTCGTGTAGCCATATCCAAACGGGCAATAGGCGGGTGCGCTAGCGACGCGGCCCATCCATTCCAGCACTCCGATGGGATCAAGAGTCAGGCAGCGCGGATCAACCTTGGCGGCAAGTTCGCACATCGTCGTCAAGACGTTGTCAGCCTGTGTGCGGTCCATCAAATGGTCGGGATCCACAGCCACGTCATAGCCTAGATTGCGTGCCAACCCAAAGAACCCCATGAGCGTGTTGATCGGGATCAGCGCCAGCGCAACTTGGCCCTTGTCGGCCAATGCCATGACCCCGTCCCATGATTTAGGCACGACCTCGATCTGGTCAGCCCTGAACGATGCAACGGGCGTGGCCGCATCAATGGCAAGGCCCCACTGGTGGCCTTGAAAATTGTAGGACGGATGCGAAGCGCCAACCGATTGCGCGGCGAGCGTGGCAAGGTCGGCGTCACGGCCCAGTGTATCAAGCGCAACCAGATGGCCCGATCCTGCAACGTCACCCACATGCGGATGATCAATCACCATCAGGTCATAGGCTTCAGCCATTTCACCGATCGGCCTGTCGGCGAACGCCTGCAACGATCGCTTTTCCCAAGTGATTTCAACACCGGGATGGGTCTGCGCATAGGCTGCTGAAGTAGCCAACATCGGGTCCACACCGCGGCTGTGGTCCCACGTCATTCCGCGCAAAGTGATCCGATCAGTCATTGGATGCCTCGCGGTGCAACGCTGTCATCAAGTGCTCACAATAAAGCACCAATTCGCCTTCGCCTTTATAGACGGAATAACTGACGCGGACTTTGCCCATCTTTTCATCGCGCGGTTCTTTGGCAAGGTTCTCGCGGATGGTGTAGATTGTGTCGCCTATGAACACCGGCTTGATGAACCGCAGCCGATCATAGCCATAGGAAAACGAGTTCAGACAGTTTGTCGCCGCAAGCCCTAGGCCCAGTGAAAACACAAAAGCGCCCGCAACAAGACGTTGGCCAAAGACACCTTCTTGGGCAGCGAATTCCTGATCGCTGACGTAGGGATGGTGGTCCATCACAAGGCTGTTGAACATCATCGATTCCCCTTCGGAAATCGTGCGCCGGATCGAGCGGATCTTATCACCGACTTCGAAGTCCTCGAAGAACCAGTTCTCGGAATTCCACACAGGAATGCTGGCGTGATCCTGGGGTAATCCCGGTAATCCGCGTGCATGAACACCGATTTGTGCCAAATCATCCCCCAAAGTAGCTGTTGCCATAAGCCTAGCATTCAGTCTTTTCATATGTCAAATAGTTTTGTATATATAAAACATACATGAAAAGCCGAGGGGGACAACGCGTGGAAAAAGAACAGTATTTCGAGGATTATCGGCCGGGCGAGCAGCGCAAAACGATGGGGCGCACGATCACCGAGACCGATATTGTCGTTCACGCAGGCCATACGGGAGACTTCTTTCCGCACCATATGGACGCAGAATTTTGCGCGACCCAATCCTTTGGTCAGCGTATCGCCCATGGCACGATGACTTTTGCAATCGGGGTGGGTCTGACTGCGAGCCAGATCAATCCGCGCGCCTTTACCTACGGCTATGAACGGCTTCGCTTTCCGTCACCTGTGCATATCGGTGACACCATTCACACTGTCATTACCATCGGTGACATGTCGCCCGACCCCAAACGCAAAGGGTTTGGAAAAGTGGTAGAGATCACCGAAACTAAGAAACAAGACGGCAGCACCGTGATGTATTGCGAACATATTCTATTGGTCGAAATGAAGGAGGCTACGCCATGATCACTGATCTTCAACAAAGCTGGCTTGCGCCATCTGCGCCCAAACCCATCGTCATTATCGGGGCTGGAGGGATCGTGCGCGACGCCCATATGCCAGCTTATGCCAAGGCAGGACTGACGGTTGCTGGCGTGACCGATCTGGACACGGATCGCGCCCAAAGCCTGTCCGCTGATCACGGGATCAAGTCAGTATATGACAGCGTCACGGCGGCTGCGTCGGCTTGCGGCACGGACGTAATTTATGACATCGCTGTGCCACCCCATGCGATTGCAGGAATTCTGGGTGAACTGCCGGACGGAAGTGCCGTCCTAATCCAGAAACCCATGGGCGGTGACCTGAAGCAGGCGCGCGCCATTCGCCAGATTTGCCGCGACAAAAATTTGAAGGCCGCTGTCAATTTCCAGTTGCGGTTTTCGCCGATGATGATGGCTGCAAGGGCAGCGATTGAGGGCGGGTTGATTGGTGAATTGCTCGAGATTGAGGTGCACCTCAATATCTTTACACCGTGGACGCTGTTCCCGTTCCTTATTCCAATGGACCGGGTCGAAATTGCGGTTCACTCAATCCACTATCTTGATACGATCCGCGCCTTAGCCGGCAATCCCAGAGGCGTCTTTGCGCGCTCTATGCGCGATCCGCGTGCGGCTGATTTTGCCCAGACTCGCACGTCGGTGATCCTGGACTATGGCGACACTTTGCGTGGGGTTATGTCGATCAACCACAATCATCAAGCCGGACGCAAATTCCAATCCGCTTGGTTCCGGATAGAGGGCACCGAAGGCGTGATGATGGTCAAGCTGGGTGTTTGCTTTGACTATCCCAATGGCGAAGCTGATGAACTTTGGTTTTGCAAAAACGGCGCAGAATGGGAGCAAGTCCCGCTTGAAGGGAGTTGGTTCATCGAGAGTTTCATGGGCACCATGCGCAACGTTCAGCGTTTCGATGCAGGCGAAGACGACCACCTCTTTGCGGGGATTGAGGATGCATATCAGACGATGGCGCTGGTTGAGGCATGTTTCGATAGTATGAAAATGCCGGGTGTCCCACTCGACCTTGGCTAGGCGGTCTCGGACGTTCCAGGTGGCTGCCCGCCCAGACTTTTGCTGAGGGCAGCGGCCGTCGCAATGAGCTCGGATTTGCACTGATCGAATGTGACGGGATCATCAAACCGTTCGATATGCGGCACGGTCAGCGCGGCCGTCGCAAGTCCGGAATGGTCAATAATCGGGGTTGAGATGTTTACAACGCCTTTGACTACAAAACTGTCGCGCACTTCAAAGCCTGCCAGCTTGATCTGCGCCAATTCCTCGGTAATTTGGCGTGCTGACATGCCGATCGGAAGCGGTACAGTCTTAAGCAGCTTTTTCAGAACCTCAGGCGGTTGAAACGCTAGTATGACGCGACCGGAGGATGCCCGCCAGAGGTCGATTTTGGCCCCAAGGCGCACTGACATAACGTTGTTTCCGGTCGATCCGGTCTGACCAACTACCAGCACACTATCCTCGCTCAGAATGGCCAGATGTGCCGATTGGTTGGTGTTCTGCGTCATTTTCCGCATAAGTGGCTCTGCGAAAGCTGTCAAACGCCCGATCTTGGGAATTCGATGCGCTATTTCAAACACAAATGTTGTCAGGACATAGCGATCCGACACGGGATCCTGCGCCACGTATCCGCGGGTTTGAAGAACCATCAGCATTCGAAATATCTCGCCGACGGAACGACCCAATTCGCGCGCGATCTCAGTTTGCCCCAGACCAACATCGCGGGTCGACAACAGTTCGATGATATCAAGCCCCTTCTCCAGCGCAGGCGCTGAATAGGACGCTATTTGGGAATTCGGCATGAATGATCCTGAATATGTTCATGATACCCTACAACCGGATTGGCGAAGGCCGCAATGCATCTCGATGGGGCCCAATCCCACGTCAGCAGCCGAACCCGTCGAGGCACCGGCATTCGGGACGTTCCGACAAAGTAAGCCGTTGTCGTTTTGAAGTGCTGGCGAAAAATGTGGTGGGACCGAAACCCGACCAGTCCAATCCGTTAGGATCGGCCCGTTTGAACGACCGGTTAAGTGAAATATGCAGATCTGCCAAATGAACGTCGCTGCGTCTGCGAGGGATTTCTACACTTTCATAGGCGGCGGATGCGAAGATCCGCTCTGTACGCAAAGCAGACCTGAATGAAGATTGCAGTGAACGACCGGTTTCCGCCCCTATCATCATCTGCGGCATCGCAACAAAACTTCGAAGCCCCCTGCCCTAAGACGGGTTTTGCGCACAAAGTTTCATCCGGATCTTGCGCGGGATACATGCACCATGTCTGTCGCAGCCCTTGGCATGGCTGTTTAACCCAAGCAACGTTCGCGCCGTTCTACTCGGCGCTAAGCACTCGTTCCAAACACCTCGGTAGCTACCCTCTCGCCAATCGCAAGTGCGCCCTCAATTAGACCTGGGCTCAATTCCGATACCTCTGACACAGCGAACCAAACTCGGCCATCGAGATGCGGTTGTCTGAGCACGGCGGGGCCGACGTCAGGATGGGCGGCGGGTTGGGAGATGTCCAAGTCTGTCACGATACGAGGGTTCGCCGCCCAGTCTTCAACTACAAGCTTTGTGGGACGTGGCGCAGCTTTTCCAAAACATTCGGAAAGCTGATCCAAAATGGCCTGTCTGAGGCCTTCGGGGTCGTTTCGCCGTTGTTCCGGCGGCCAACTGACAAAACCAAATATCGCTGCAGACGTGTTGTCGACACCAGTATGGTCGTGTGCCTCGACCAGCGGTCCGTTACGACTTGCAATCCTGCCGGACAGCCCGGCGTCTCGCCAGAAAGGGCGCTCATAAAGGGCAACGGCTTTGGCGTGAGTAGCCATCCAGGTTGGTGTGCCGCGCATTGCGCCGATCAGGCTTGGTGGTGCCCAAGGAAGGTTCAAGGTCACGGCGGCGACCCGAAGCGGGACCGCGACGATCACCTTTTGCGCAGTGACGACTTCACCTGAACCAAGCTGAACGGCGACTTGTTTTTTGCCAACTTCAGAAATTCCAGTGACCGAAACCGACGTTCGAATGCTTGCATCGTCAATCCGGTTGGCGAGGGCTTCAATCAAGGCCGTCGGACCGCCGACGATACGAACCATACCATCCTGCCCAGGCAAAGGTTGGCGAACCGGTGTCGGACCGTATCCTAGGATCACGCCATCCCCTTCGTTAAATTGTTCGAACGTCGACAGCCCAAATTTTTCGAGCCATCGCGCGGCGACGGGTTGATACTTTGGCCAAACCCAGGTCGGGCCGAGATCGGCAAGCACGTGCTGACTGACAGGATTACGCAGCGCGCGAATTCGGCCTCCGATGTGCGTGCCGGCTTCGAGGACTTGAACCTTGGCGCCTGCCTCGCAAAGTGTTGCTGCTGCGGTCAGCCCAGACAGGCCTGCACCGATAACGACTATGTCCAAGATTTCACCTCACCGATTGTGACAGGAGCAGAAACCAACTCCTATGACAGCCGAATGCAGCATTCGCGTGGCCTATGCAAACCCCACAAAAGATCGATTCCGTTCGGCAGCTCCTTCGAACCGGGAGCGACCAACGCACATGGTGCTAGGAAAGGGGAAACCTCACCTCAACCTGATTTGTGCAACAAAGCTGTTGTGACCGCTGGCTTGGTAACTTCACCAAAAACAACAACAAGACCCATGTCTCCAGGGTAAATAATAACACCTGTTTTGAATCTAACGCGGTGCGATTTCCCCCTGTGAGGGAAAGGTCTGGGAAGGACCCAAACACTTCAAGCTTGCGCGTTTCATTCTGCCACAAATGGCAGGAAGCAGGTCTTTGCGAATGCCCCAACCAATGTCTGCAGTGCGGATCAAAAGCTATGCAACGTGATCGCCGGACCGCATTCGGCGAGCTACTTGGCCCGTTTCGGTGCCGAAGTGATCAAACTTGATCCCTCTAAGCCAATGTATGACAGCCTGAACACCGTCATATACAGCCTGTCGCAGATGTGCGGAAAACGTTCCATACTGGCGGATATCACCTCGCGGCACGGCCGGCAGGTGTTCGAAGATCTGGTTAAATCAGCGGACGTGATTGTTTGGAACGCGCCGGACAATCAGATCAAAAAAATGGGACTGGACGTCGACAGTTTACGCAAAATTAACCCCGACGCCTTGTTTTGCAAGCTGGACTGTTTTAGCGGCGTGCGCCGCAGTACCCGAACCGATTACATCGGCTATGATGATCTGGTTCGGGCGACCACGGGCATCATGCTGCGCTTTGGCGGCGCGATGGATCGCCCCGAAGAGCATGCCCATGTCGGAACGATCGACGTGATGTGCGGCTTTGGACCTGTCACGCTTTAGTGCCGCCCCAAGTGCTCGTTTAAGCCACCTTGCGTTCGAAAGCGACGGGGCTTTTCCAACCCAATGTTGAGTGACGGCGGCGTGGATTGTAGAAGCCGTTGATA
>JBLHNX010000011.1:0-19970 GCA_047622125.1 Paracoccaceae bacterium
TCACTTAGCTTTGCGCGCGGATTTGCCATGACATCGCCCTCACTTTCATGTTCGTCTTAGACCAAATAGGGGGCGCGGGCCAAGATTAAACCCGTGATCACGAAAGACACAAAAATGAATGAGAGCGATCTAGCCACATACCGCGCCGCATTAGCCACCGCGCTGACCGCCTTGGACGGCGAGGATGCACTGGGGAGTGCAGGGCAAAAAACCGTGACGCTGGATCAGCAAGCCGTCGGGCGGTTGTCGCGCATGGATGCCTTGCAAAATCAAGCAATGGCCAAGGCGCAGGCCGGCCGGCGCGCCACACAGCGTCAACGCATCAAGGGTGCGCTGGCGCGGATGGTGGCAGGCGAATACGGCTATTGCACGGATTGTGGCGATGATCTGGACCCTGCCCGCCTGAATGCTGACCCAACGGTGCCGCGCTGCATGTCGTGCATCCGCGGCTAGGGTCGGCGCGCCAGTCACGCAATGCCGCCAGAACAACGGCAAGGGCCGCACAGTATGTCGCGTCACAGCGATCACGGCGCCGTGCGCGCGCCCGTTTGGACGCCGCCGACATCAACGACCCTGTTCCAAACTGCGGATGTGCGCGGCCCAACCGCTTGCGCGCGCAATCCGCCAAATGTGCCTGCATGATCATCGCGCGCGCGATATCGTCCCATAAGGCAGGGTCTTGCGATAGCAAGGCTGCCACCGCGTATTCCAGATCCCCAGCCAAGACGCCGCGCATCAGGCCGCCACAAGAAGGGTCCGCGCCGGACCTGCGCCATAGCGCTCTGACACTTGGGCGACCTCGACGCTGTAGTGTCCAGTCGCCCCGTCAATAAGGGCCAGCGGCGCATTATAGGTCCAACTTGGCGATATGACCTGCGTTTCGCGCACGACGTTGCCATTCACGACGACGCGGACCACATAGGTTTCGCGCGCTTCGCCCAAGGGCACGTCCAGCCCCTCCCATGGATCGCCATCAATGCGGGTTCGCCGCACCCAACTAAACGTGGCATGCATGCCGCCATCACTGCGCAAATGGGCAACTGAATAAGGGCGCAACCCATTGCCAAGAAAGCGATCCACGCGATAGCGATATGAGGGATCATCGAGCGCCTTTTGCGCCGGACCAAATCGGAAATGCCGTGTGACGCCGCGCGCCGCCGCCGCGAGGTCAATTTGTTCAGGCTGCCCGTTCAACAAGACAAAACGCGACCCCACAGGCCAGTCCGCAGGCATCATGCCATCACTGCCCGCCTGCCCACGCAACCGCATCCGCAGATCATAGGTATCAGGCGCCACCAACTCGGCACTTGCGAACTGGAACACTTCCCAACTGTCGGAACTGCCATCACCAATGGCAGCCAGATTTGCGCCGGTCAGAACCTCGGCCATATCGCGCGATGCCAGTTGCCCCGACACAAGTTTGACCCGCAGCGCCGCGCCACGATCCCAAACCCCAGACGGGGCGGCGAACAGCGCCGACTGCGTAATCCCGACGACACTGCGATGCGCCACCAGCGCATTTAGCGCATAATCGGAATCCTGGGCGGCACTATAAAGTGCCACTGATCCGGGCCAGGGCACGCCTGTCATCGCGATGTGCGGTGCATGGGGCACTTCGTCCCCGCTTAGTAATGGCAGATCAAGAAACATCGCCTCGACCGGAACAGGGGCCGTAAAGGGGCGCAGAGCGGGGGCCGCTTCACCGCCATCATGCGGACGATAGGATTCCGGTTCGATGCGCACAGCTTCGATCATCTGGGTCTCGGTCTGCTCGACACGATCCACACGATAAAGCGCCGCCCCACCTGCCCCGTCCAGTTGCACAATATCCCCCGCACCGATGCCGATTTGCGAGGGCGGCAAGGCAAAACGCGCGGTATCGCGGGCCACGCGGGCCTCCGACAGCCAGCGTTCGGCGATACGTTGCCCTTCCCCGGTGGTCAGAACTAGCGGCAGCTCGGATTGTGACACCGACATGGTATCGTCATCCGGAAAAACCGCCTCGCTCGCACGGATTTCATAATCGCCATCCGCCTCGATAAAGCCAAGCCGAACACGCCCCGCAAGTTCAGCCAATGGCGCGCGCTGCAATTCGAGCGCGCTATCGGTGCCGGCTGTAATGGCCAGTCGCGAGCTGTCAATTTTGGTGCCCGAGGACGCCAACCGTGTGATGAAATGCAACACGCCTTCGCGTTCAACAGCATCAAAGCCATAGGCCAACATCAGCGGCTGTAAGGCCGCCCGCCCTGCTTGGACATCGCGCAACACGTAGCCACGCACATGGCCATAAAGCCGCGACACATCAAAGGCCTCCACCCCGGAAGCGGTGCAGATTTGCGCAACGACGGACGATAGCGCCTGCGCCGTGACCCGCCCGTTGATCCAATGCCCGCGTGGATAATTTGCACCATCCGACCAGAGCGCCTGATTGGCCGGAAAGAACGGATAAGGCCGCGCATCCCACGCCCAAACATGGGTGCGCCCCAAATCAACCATTCGCTGTCCGTCTACGGCCGACAGCGGATTATTGGCCGCGTCGTCATAAAACGAATGCACCGCCCGCAGGTATTGCATTTGCATCAAATCATCACGCAAGCCGTTGGAATAATGCGGGTAACCGCTTTCGGAAGATTTCGGATCATAGAACCTGTTGGGTTCGTTCGCGCCCTTGTTGACGGCCCCGCAGCCCAATTCAGTAAACCAGATCGGTTTACTTTGCGGCACCCAAGGGCTGGTGATTTCACTGCGTTGCCCGTCCACGCGATCATGGTGCGGGTTTGCCCACCAGCCCTGCAAATCCTTAAAACGCCAGACCCAATCCTCGCCCCAGAAATCGGAAATTGGCGTGCGGATCTGAGCATCGCGCGACTCGGGGGAATGGTAGTACCAGTCGTATCCTTCACCGCCCGCCACATTGGAGCGCAGATAATCAAGGTTGTAGATTGATCCCGCAGCGGCGTCAGCGTGATCTTCGCCGTCGCGCCAATCGGCCAGCGGCATATAGTTGTCAATGCCGATGAAATCGATGTTCGGATCGGCCCAAAGCGGGTCAAGGTGGAACAGTTTGTCACCCGTGCCAGCGGGCTGATAGCCATGATATTCCGACCAGTCAGCCGCGTAGCCGATCTTGCAATTCGGCCCCAGAATGGCGCGCACATCGCCCGCAAGGGTGCGCATCGCATCCACCGCAGGAAAGCCCGCCGCGCCGCGAATTTGCGTCAGCGCGCGCATTTCTGAGCCGATACAAAACCCGTCAACGCCGCCCGCCATCGCACAGAGGTGTGCGTAGTGCAGGATGAACCGGCGGTAAGACCACTCGACTGGGCCACTATAAGTCACACTCGTGCCGGCGGCGGTAAAATCACTTGGCTGGGCCTGACCAAAGAACGCAGCGACCTGCGTATCAGCCAAAGTCGTTTGATCCGGCGTGCCCGCCTGCCCCGGCGCGACCGAAAGCGTGATGCGCCCACGCCAAGGAAACGTCGGCTGATCGGGTGCGCCCGTCCAAGGATCAACCAAACCATTGTCGGCCATCTGATCCATCAGAATGAATGGATAAAACACCACCGACTTGCTGCGCGTGTTCAGATCGCCAATTGCCTCGATAATCGAGGCGTCCGTCGGCGTGCCGCCATAGACGGGCCGATCGCTGATCTGGGGCGTTTGCGCGGCAGTTGCCCGCGTTTGGCCCGAAACCATCCAAGGCATCGCGCTTGGATCACCTGTGGTCGTCTCGACCATCGGTTGCAACGTGCACGTGTCGCAGCGCAGATCATTGCCAAACCACGACACCACAAGCGACACCGACCCACAGTTGGGCAGTTCTTCTTCCATGGCCGAGACCGAGGTCACGAAATCAGTCTTGCCCGAGGGCGAGTTGATATTGAGAGCGGTGCGCGCGCCAAAGCCGTCATCGCGATAGACCGGCGTGGTCGCCAGCCCGTATTCACCCGTGCCCGGTACAAGGGCCACACCCTGCACCACCTGCGCCAGATCGGCGGCCCCATCCGGTGCCATTTTGGCGCCTGCGCGCACGACCTCAAAGGTGAACTGCGGCACGCGGTTGCCAAACTGAGACAGGCCAAGGTCCTCAAAGACCACATAGGCCACGCCGCGATAGGCAGGGGTCTGACCCGCGCCTTCAACGGCCTCGATCTTGGGATCAGGCAGTTGATCGGCAGCACCGGAATAGACGCGCATGTTTAAATCATCACGCGCAACTTCGATACCATCCGCCCAGACGCGACCCACGCGGGCAATCTCGCCCTCGCACAGGGCAATCGCAAGGCTGACCGAATAGGAATACGACGTGGTCTGCGGGCGCGGCGCGGCGCCTTTACCGCCACCGGACCGGTTGACGGATTCTTGAAACCGCGTGGCCCAGATAACCTGCCCCGCGACCCGCATCCGCCCAAAGACCTGCGGCAAGTTTGCCCCTTCGCTGGCACCCGTCAGGCGAAACCTGTCCACGTGGCCCGTTTCAACCGGCTCGCTCCCGGATCCAAGCAAGCGTTGGTCAACCACACGCCCCAGAGAGGCCCCCGCCAAACGGCCAATCGCGGCCGCCGGCAGCCCAAGAACAGAGCCACCAATAGACCCACCAAGGGCCATGCCCGCCGCAGAAAGAACAATCGTCGCCATGTTTTATCCCCTTGTCGGAAAAGCAAATCGCGCCGCAATGCGCCGCTGCCACGGGGCGGAAAACTGGCTTTCAACTACGCCATGCCCCTGAAATGAATGAATGAATGCAGCACTACTGCCGGTTTGGGATTGAATCCCAAGGTGTTTGGCAACGCTGCCCGCGCGCATTCGGAAAACCACAACGTCCCCCGCCTGTGCCGTCGCCAGTGGCTTGACCACCAACAACCGCCGACAGGCCGCAAGCAGCAGATCGCGCCCCTGCGGTTCGTCCCAATCGGGCGCATAGGGCGGCACGGCCTCGGGCAGATCGCCAATCACATCCTGCCAGACACCACGGATAAGCCCAAGGCAGTCACAGCCCGCACCTTTGGTCGCGGCTTGATGATGATAGGGCGTGCCTACCCAGCCGCGCGCAGCTCTCACAATTGCATCGCTCATCAGCGCAGGCTCCCACCGGAATTGTCGCCACTCTGGCTTGGCACGCTCATCAGCCAGTCTTCGCCTGGAATGTCGGGAAAGCCCTGGAAGTTGACGAAATTGCTGAACTTGAGGCGGCAGGTTTCGCCGCGCTTGTCACAGCCCGCTTCGATCCGAACCATGTCACCAGACGCTATCTCAACCCGCAACGGTTGCCAAAGCGTCAACACACGGGCGTCACCGTCGAACCAGTCACGTTTGATCAGACCAAGCGCGCCTGCGCCAGTCCCCGATATCACCGAAAGGCGGCCCCGCGTGAACCACGCCGGCGAAAACTCGCGAAAACCGGTGAACCTGAACTCCTGCGCATTTTCAACGCCTTCAACGCCGCGCTCGGACACAAACCCGTCGGTGTTCAGATCAAAGCCACAGCGACCATCCCCCAGCACCGCCGCGCAGGGTTTCTGATACACACGGCCTTGTGGCTGGTTCAGCGCCTCGCTGAGCCCGCGCAGATCGGCGTGAAACGCACCACCCGCGCGGCGCAATTCACCGATCGTTCCGCGAAATCGCAACATCCGCGCATCCAAATCGCGCCAGTTCACAAGCCATGCGCGCACCTGCGCCCCGTCAAAGCGGCCCGCGTCAATGTCGGCTTCAGTGATCGCACTATCGCTCAGCACGCCCATCGCTTCGGTGTTATCCACGGCCAAACCGGTCCCCGTTGCAATCGCGCGCGCACTTAAACCCGCATCGGGGCGAAAGCTGATCCCGTCAAATTCCAGCACCCCGTCATGATCGGTAAACCCGAAAGTCGTGCCATCACGCCGCACCACGGCCCAACAGCGACAGATCGTCGTCAGCCCACCGGCAAGATGATCAATCAACGCGGTCATATCCGCACCTCGACCACGGGAACATCGGGCACTTCACCCGCTTGAAAACTTGCGACGGAAGACTGTATTCGGTCCGCATCAAAGCGCACGGGCACATCAAATTCAAAGCCTGCCGTGATTTCCGCGCCCACATCGGGCGGGTGTGCAAAGGTAACCAATCCCGTGGCCAGATCGACGTCATAATCAATCGATTCCTGCTGGGGATCGCCGCTGACGGCAATCCTGACCGTGCCTGCCACTGGCTTTTTGATGGGCCGGTCATAATTGATCCCGGCCGCGCCATAACGCTTGATCAAGGCAAAGGTATCGCGCAGTTCGTCACCCACCCCAAGCGGTTGATCCGACGGGGTAATTTCGCCCGACGGCAGGCTTGATTTGAAATCGCCCCAGTCCTTCCAGCGAAACCCGTAAAGCTGGCCCTGACGCGCCTCAAAGAACGCAACCAGCGCTTGGACATCATCCAATGACCGCAAGCCAAGCCCGGCATCATAGCGACGACGCGAATGCGCCCAAGGCGTGTTGCGCTCCTCAAAGCCGTTATCAAGCGTGACAACTTCGGTGCGCCGTTCCGGCCCGCCAATGGAGCCAAAACTAAGCGACGCCGGAAAGCGAATTTCGTGAAATGACATCTTTTTTCCCCTTACCGATTACGCTGGCCACGGCCCAAAGCGCGCGACATCTGCGCCGCGATCTGACCCTGCGAGCGTTGAAATCCCTGCACGTCAGGCGTGCTGATATTCATGGTGATATTGACGGCCCCGCCGCCACCCGCTGCGCGAACGCCCAGACGGCCATCCGCCCCGCGTGACAGCGGCATGATCGCTTCTGGTCCGGCTTCGCCCATTAGACCCGTGCCGCCACGCATCGGAAACGATACTGGCCCCGACAAAACACCACCCTTGGCGAACGGCATGACACGGCCCTGACTGAATGGTGCGCCATTTTCAAACGGCGTCGTGCCGGAAAACAGCGCATTGACGCCCCCCGCCAACAACCCGCCAAAATGATCCGTCACGGGGCGCACGGCGGCATTATAAGCCGTGTCCACCATCGCCTTGGCGACGACACCCAAGGCATCAGACAGCTTCATCCCGTCCAAAACCATCCCGTCAAAGGCACGTTTAAGACCACCGGAAAACCCGCGCTCAAGATTGCCCAGTTCGCGGGTCGTTTGGCCCAAAGTACCCTGCATATCGCGCAATTGCGTGCCAAAAGCAGCCGTCATCTGGCTGGCATCACCAAGGGTTTGCTCCAACGCAGCCACTCCGGTATCCAAATCGCCAAGGCGTTCAATCTCGTCCATCTCTTACTCCTTCGTCCGGGAATGCCCGGCTCAATTCTTGCAGGCGGGCGTGGGCCATCGGTGCTTCCCCCTCTCCCACGCCCAGCAAAATCAACAATTCCGCCGGCGTCAGCGCCCAAAATTCCGCGGGCCGTAATCCCGCGCCGCGCATCCCCGCGCGCATGAGGGCGGGCCAATCGAACCCGTTCATTGCGGTGGCGCAAAGGCACGCGCCAGCAGTTGCGCCGCAACCTTAGCCGCGCCCACTGGCCCGCCCGCAATCTCGACACTCAGCAAATCATCCGCGTCACCGCGCCACCCGCCGCCACGCAACCCTGCCACCAGAAGGGCCATGACATCGCGGCTTGAAAACGCGCCGCCCTCGAACCGTTCGACCAGTGCGACCAGCGTGTCGGCACCAAGGGCTGCCTCCAGTTCAGCCAAGGCCCCCAGCGTCAGCTTGCAGTCACGCGCGACGCCGTCGATGTGCAGCACCACCTCGCCCGCATAGGGGTTCGCCATCAGACCGCCGCCGTGAACGTCAGCTGACCCGCCGAGGCCAGCGACATTTCATAGGTCGCCTCGCCATTGTGCGATCCGGCATATTCGATTGATGTGACCTGAAATGCGCCTTCAATGGTGCCAAAATCAGGGATAATTACCTGAAAATTGGGTGTTTCCCCGTCAAAGAAAATCTGGCGCGCGCGTTCATCTGTCGCGGCATCCTTGAATACGCCCGACCCGCTAATCGCGGCGCTTTTCACGCCTGCACCCCCCAGCAATTCGCGCCACCCGCCTTGGCTTTCAAGGCTGGTCACATCCACGCTTTCGGCGTTGAAGCTAATGCGCGAGGCGCGCAATCCGGCAGCCGTTTCAAAGAAACCGTTGCCTGTCATATCGATCTTGATCAAAAGATCTTTACCGTTTTGGGCTGTCATATCCGTATCTCCGCTTGGTTAAATCTGGCGCTACACGTCATCGACGCGGGCGCGAAAAATCATGTTGATGCGGCGCACATCGCCTGTGCCCACGCGAGCCGCCGTTGCCTTGTAGAAATTACACGACACCAGCACGCCGCGCGTCAGGGTCAGGTCGGCGTCGACCAGTGCATCCGAAACTGCGGCCGCCGCCGTCTTGGCCGCTGCAAATCCAGCCCCGTCGGTGACGATCGACACCGTAAATTCATGCTCCGCCCCGCCGCCTGTTTTGTCAGACCGATCGCGCGCAATCTCGGGGCCAAGCGCCAGATAGATTGGCGGGAGCGTACCCGTTGGCAACGCGTCATAGATCGCCGTGCCGACCAATCCGGCCAGCGTCACATCCGCGACCAAGTGTTGATAAACGGCCGTTTGCAGGGACTCTGCTACGCCATAACTCATGTAACGGTCTCCTCTTCTGCGGTGCAGGTCAGATAGCGCCCAAGTGGGTCCGCCTCGGCCACGGCCAGGATGTTGAACACGCGCGCGCCGTCACGAAACCGCTGTTCGGGCAAGGGGCGCGATGATGCGCCCACCAGCCCCGCACGCACGACAATCCGGTAGGCAACGCGCGACAATGGCGCCGCCACGCCGGCCTTTTCACGCCCCGTTCGGGCGATGACTTCGGCGTAATGCACCCCCAAAGCCTGCCAGCTTTGGGTAAACCCACCTGCGCCGTCGGCCGCGCGCACTGGGGCTTCAAGCACCAGCTTGCGGTTCAGATGCGGCACCCTCACGAGCGACCTCCACCAAACAAACGCACCGTGCGATAGCGTTCGATCAGCGCCGAAACACCAAAGGGCATACAGCCGCCGCCAAACGCCGTTTCATGGCGGTATTCATGGTAATGCGCGGCCAGCATCATCACGGCTTGTGCCAAATCAGCTGGCAGATCACCCCAATCGGGACCAAAGCCCGCCAGAAACCCGACGCGCACCGACCCGGCCAGCGGCACAGCGGGCAACATGCCCCCCGTTGCCACCAAACAGGGGCGCTGCATATCCGGCTCAAGCCGGTAGGCCGCCCCGCCAGCCAGCGTTTCATCGCCAAGCCGCGAGATCGTCACGACTTCGGAAATCGCGCTCACAGGCGCAACTGGCAGCGCCTGCCGGGCACCGTGACGCCATGCATTCAACGTCCAGCTAAACTCGCGCTCGATCAGAATCTTGCCTGTGCGCGCTTCTATTGCGGCCATTGCGGCGCGCAGAAAACTTTCAAGCAGACCGTCCTGCAAACCATCGTCGGAAAACCCCGATCCAAGGCGTAGGTGGTCTTTGAATTGGGTGACCGGAAGTGCGCTTGGTGGCACTGTGGTCTCTTCGACTAACATCATGGAATTACTCCGCAAACCGGCCTGATTTTTGTGATTGAACCCGGACACGCACCCCCCGCATTGCTCGGACGGAAGGGAACTGCTAGACAATGCGCGCTTTTCGGGCACATGCCCGGGCCATGCCGCCGCCACATGGACGGCGGCACCCCTCGCTCGGGCCGTTAGGCGACCGAGAACTTCAACAGCTTGATCGCGGCATAATCGCTGATCCCGCCACCCACGCGCTTGGTTGCATAGAACAACACATGCGGCTTGGCGCTGAACGGGTCACGCAACACGCGCAGATCGGGGCGTTCGGCAACCGTATAACCAGCCCCGAAATCACCGAATGCAACGGCTGTCGCATCCGATCCCACATCAGGCATGTCCTCGGCGATGAGCACCGGATAGCCCAGCAAACGCGCAGGCTCGCCCGCTGCCAGACTGTCGGACCACAAGAAACGGCCATCGTTGTCTTTGAGCTTGCGCACAGCGCCTGCAGTCTTGGAATTCATCACGAAAGACGCATTGGCGCGGTATTGCGCACCAAGGGCGTAGACCAGATCAATCACCGCATCGCCGGGGTTGATGGCGTCGAAATCGCCGCCGGTGCCGGTCGCCACATACCCCAGATTTCCCCAGGTCCAGATGTCGTTATCCACACTAGTCGCGGTCAGGAAACCGACAGGCTTGTCGATACCATCACCGTTGATAAACGCCGATGCCTCGGAACGGGCAAATTTGTCGGCAATCCGACCAGCCAACCAGCCCTCGATATCAAACGCGCTATCATCCAACAGACGCTGCGATGCTTTTGGCAAGGCCGAAAGCTCGTGCAGCGGGATTGTGATACGGTCGATCACAGGCGTGCCGGTTTCAGCCGACGGATCGGTTTCCGTCGCCCAACCGGCGCCCATTTCAGTGTGATCCACCAGCACGTCATATGACGTCGCATCGACGGCCACCACATTGGCAATCGCGCGGATAGACGCGGTGCTGCTCAGCACACCGTTCACAGTTTCGGATGTCTGCGGGTCCACCAGATAACCACCATCGGCGGCCACCGCTGTGGACATCGCTTTGCCTTCCATCTCAAGGCCGCGCAGCGCATCATCATCGCCCGACCGCAAATAGGCAGAAAACGCCTTTTGGTGCGGGGCTTGCATGCTTGCAGCAGCGGCCAGCGCGGGGCGTGTGCCCGCTGTCATTGTCTTGCGATCCAACTTGTTCATTCGTTCGTCCTGCTTTTGAAACTTGGCATGAATGCCATCTGAGAAGTCTTTGAAGTCGTTCATGAAACCCGCCATCGCGGATTTCAGTTCTTTGGCCGGAGACATATCTTCCCCGGCCCGAGATTTGGTCTCGGGTTTGCTCATCAATCTGTCCTTCGTGTTGATGGGTTCAGCTAGTCGGGGTTTGACCCGCCCAGCAGGCTGCGTGCATCTTCAAACACTGCCGCCAGTTCGCGCATCGCGGCTGCTGCGGGATCATCGCCCTTTGCCCCCACGCGCGCATCGGGAAGCATGGGGAACGTCACAAGCGACACCTCCCAAAGCTCCAGTTCGGACAAGCGACGGCCGCCCTTGTCGCCCTTGGTGGCGCGCACTGTGCGATAGCCAATCGACAAGCCGTCAATCGCCCCCGCACCGATCAGCGCCGCCGCCTCGCGGCCCTTAGCCACATCCGTCAGGATACGGCCCTTGACCCACAATCCCTTGGTGTCCTCGCGGACCTCGTCCCATACGCCAATCGGCTGGGACGGGTCGTGCTGCCACAGCATCTTGACGCTGCCACCCTTGGTTTTCAGCCGTTCAAGTGACCCCAGATAGGCCCCTGCCTCGACCACATCACCACCCTGATCACACTTGCCAAACAGCGAGGCATAGCCGGAAATAGTGGTGCCATCCGTCACCTCAACGGTGCCGCCCAACTGGCAATATTTGTGTTCCAAATCCATCATTCTCTCCATCTTAGGCGGGGGCGATCGTCAGCTGCTGCGCAACCGCAATCACCACCATCACCACCACGAAAAACACCGTGACCCATACGCGTCGCTCAAGCCGCTCAACCTGCACTTCAAGACGATCCACCTGTGCGTGAACCTGCGCCAGCTGCACCGCACTTAGCTGCTCTAACGCCTCGATTCGCATCCCTGGCGCGCAGGCAAAACTCTCGAATCCATAGCGTCGGGGTTCACGTGCCATCACCGACCTCAAGACTTGGCAAACCTAACAAAGCGCGCTTTTCAGCGTCCGTCAGGAATGTCGCATCCCCGACGCGGCGCCACTGCGCCTCGCGCTCGGAGCCAAGCGCCGGAACCTGATCCAAATCGGGGCGTAACTCGGCCCATTCACCGGTGTAATCGGACAGCCAATCACCCACGGCCCCCGTGACCCGTGTCACCAACGGCAACACTGTCAGGCGGTAGAACGCGCGGTTGGCTTCTTGATAATTTGCATAGGTCGCGTCACCGGGGATACCCAAAATCATCGGCGGCACACCGTAGGCAATCGCAATTTCGCGCGCGGCGGCTTCCTTGGTTTTTTGGAATTCCATATCCGAGGGGCTGAACCCCATCGGCTTCCAATCCAAACCACCTTCCAGCAGCATTGGCCGACCCGCATTGCGCGCGCCCTGATGCTGGCTTTCCATCTCGCTCAGCAGCCGGTCATATTGATCGCTGCTCAACGCCGATTGCCCGTCCGCGCCACGATAGATAATCGCACCACTGGGCCGCGCCGCATTGTCGAGCAGCGCCTTGGACCAGCGCGAGGCCGCATTATGCACATCGACCGCGCTCGCCGCCGCCTGCATCGGGCTAAACCCGTAGTGATCGTCCTGCGGATGAAAACTTTTGATATGGCAGACCGGCGAAGGGCCCTCGCCTATATCAAAGCGATGCTTGCGCCCATTGACGTTGTATTCATATCCCACAGGCCAACCATCGGCGCCGGGCACAATACTCATCCGGTCACTGCGCAGCACATGCATTTCCACCGGAAGCGCATCGCCTGCGACCCCCTCAAGATAGGCATTGCCCGTCAACAACAACTGACCATAAAGCGCCTCGAACAGCTCTGCGCGACCCTGCGCGCCATTCGGGCGGCTGATCAGATCAAGCAGTGGATGCGTGTCATAGCGGCGCTCGCGGTCCTGCAGCACCAGCGGCAAGGCAGCGGCGGCTTCGGCAATCACTTTCACTGCACGAAAGCCGATCGGATTGCCTGTAAACCCTGTGCGGGTCAGGCTGACCACGTCACGCGGGCTCCACGCGACACGCCCCGACGCGCCCCAAGCTGCTATCTTGCCTGTGGCCGAGGCCTTGGCCTCGGGGGCCGTATCAGCCTTGCCAGCTTCAGGGCGTTTCAGAAAATCAAACATCAACATCTCCTCGCTCCTGCCGCACTGGCGGACAGTCCCTGCGTTCCATGAAAACAATTTGCACTGAATTGATTACGAAGGGTGAAAGGCACCGCGCGGTGGGCGTTGCGCCCTACTCAAGCACCCGCAACCTAGGCCATTTATTCCAGCACCCGCAAACGCGGACGACGCCAATGCGCTGCCGGATCGATCATGACTTCCTGCAAGGCCCAAACCAGCGCATCCACCCGATCAGGGCTGCCCGTGCCATCAAAGCCACGCGCACTCATCAGGCACATCTGGTCTTCCAGCGCGTCCAGCCCCCGCGCATGAAACACCCGCCCCTGTTCATACAAAGCGGCCACAGGTTCCGCGCGGGCCACCTTGCCACGGCTGGCCCGCACCGCGCGATACGACACCATCGGGTCAATCTGGCGCACAACGCTTTCGACCAAATCGCCGCCTTGGTTCACCTCGGCTACCAACCGCGACGCACCATGCCGCTGCATCGCCGCCACCGCCGCCTTGGCCCATTCGGCGGGGGACGCCGCACAAACGGTCGCATCCTCGATCACATATGCGCGCCATTCCTGCGGCGGGCCCTGCGTCACCGCGCCGACCACGACAATCCCGCAAGCATCCGACCCCTTGTGCCCGGTCACTGGTGGATCAACGGCCACAACCACACGGTCCATGTCCGGCAACGCATCAACCTGCGCGCCCTGCAACGCCGCCGACGTCCACAACGCGCCCTCAGCCTCAGCCAGCAGCACGCCGTCCAACTCCTGACGGCCCAGCCGCGTACCCGCGTAACGTGCCTGCACTTCTTCCAGAAAACTATCCGCCAGATAGGCGCGATTGGCCTCGGTCGGCGCATGTGTGCTGACGGTGCTGGTGCGCGCCATCAGGTCACGCAGCACACCAATATTGCGCGGCGTGGTGGTCACGCAAGCACGCGGATGATCCCCCAAACGCAAACCGAATTGCAGCATATCCCACGCCTCCTCGGCGCGCTTCCATTTGGCCAATTCATCGGCCCAGACCGCATCAAACTGCGGCCCGCGTAAACTCTCGGGGTCATGCGCCGAATAAACCCGCGCCTCGGCGCCGTTTGGCCAGACCAGCATCCGCCGTCCGGCAATCCATTCAGGGCGACGATCGGGCGGCGAACAGGCCAGAATCCCGCTCTCGCCAAACACCATCACCTCGCGCGTTTGTTCAATCGTTTCGCCGATGAGGGCGACGCGCCGCGCCGCCCCCTCGTCGTGCGGTCGTGATCCTTCGACCATCGACCGCACCCATTCAGCACCGGCACGGGTCTTACCCGCACCCCTTCCACCCAAGACAACCCATGTCCGCCAGTCCCCCGCTGGCGGCAATTGGTGATCTAACGCCCAAAACGCAAACAAATACGGCAGGGCAAGCAACTCCGCCTCACTCAGCCCCTCCAGAAAGTCCCTCTGCACCGCAACAGGTGCTAAGGCGACCAAGGCGGCACCCGATCTGACGTCGGATGGCGTCAAAGTCGATTTCGTCTCTGGACACACCACTTCCATGGTCTTGCTCATATTTCAGCTCCAAGTCTGCAAGACGAACCATCTGTGTCTCCAACTCGCTCACTTTTGTGCGCAAGTTTTTGAGGTCACTCAAATCGCCGCCCTCGATACGGGTCAGCATCATTGACAAGGTCGAATTGACGCTTCGGTAAAGCTGCTCTGCCTCTTTGACACGTTTTGCAGCCGCGACTGCGCTTGCCTGTTGGTCTCCGCCATTTTCAATCATGTGGAAATGATCTCTTTTTTGGGATTCCGCCGTCGAGCGAAACGCAAAACGGCCCTCGGGGGGATACCCCAAAGGCCGCATTATGCTTCTTCTAGCATGGCACAATACCTACATTGGATCGTGCGGTCTGTCAAATTGACGGGCACCATAAGCGCCCGTAATTGTTACGTTTTGTTAACCCATAACCTACTGCGCTGCCGCTTCAAGCGCACGGTAGATCGCAACATTGGCGTTGTGTTCATCCAAGGTCACCGCGAAATTATGCCCGTCACTTGGGGTCAATGTCTTGGCAACAAAGAAGATATAATCCGTCTCCTCGGGGTTCATCACCGCCTCTATGCTGGCCCGTCCAGGATTGGCAATCGGCGTCGGCGGCAGACCGGAAATGACATAGGTGTTGTATGGCGTTTCAGCGCGGAGTTCACTTTGGCGCAGACCGCGCCCCAAGATACCTTCGCCCCGCGTGATGCCATAAATCACCGTCGGGTCAGTCTGCAAACGCATACCTTGGCGCAAGCGATTCTCGAACACGCTCGCCACAGTGCCAACTTCGTCGTAGCCGCCGGTTTCCTTCTCCACGATCGACGCCAGAATCAACGCCTCCTCGGGGGTCTCAAGCGGCAATCCATCCACGCGGTTGGCCCAAGCTTGTGCCAAAATCTCGGCCTGCGACGATACCATCGCATCCAAAATCTCGGCCACATCTGTCCCCGGCGCAAACTCATAACTATCGGGCGCAAGCGTCCCTTCGGCTGGGACTTCGCCAATTTCACCGGTCAAGACATCCACGCTGTTCAACGCCGTCATCGCTTGCCAACTGGTCACGCCCTCGGCCAGAACCACACGATACTGGGTATCACCCGCCGCGCGCGCGGTGTCATAGGCTGCAGGAATATCCTCGGCTGCAGGATCAAATTCCGCCAATTCCACATAGCGGTTCGTTGCCGGATCAAGTTCGCGAATTTGCACCTGATTGCGCACCACGCCGATGCGATAAACAACTTCCGTCCCGCAAGTGCTCCGCCCCGTGCCCGTCACGATCCCAACGATATCTTCCATCGAGGCACGTTCCGGCACCAGAAAATTGCCCGCCTTAAGCTGCGAGGTGCGTTCGGAATAATCTGATCCCAACCGAAAGATGGTGGCAGAACTGATCGCACTCTGCGTTGCCAGTTGTTCACTGACGCGGCGCATGTTCGACCCGTCCCCGACATTCAAACAAATCGCCTGATCAAGCGGCCCTTCGGCCGAGTATTCCTTCATACCCCACAGCACGACACCGCCCACAAGGAACAGCGCCACGATCAGAAACGTCAGCCCGTTGGCTGCAATGTGCTTCCACATTTACCGGACTTTCCCGAACAATACGCTGGCATTGGTGCCGCCAAACCCGAACGAATTAGACAGCGCCACATTGATCTCGCGCTCAACCTTTTTGTTGGGCGCCAGATCAATCGCTGTTTCCACGGCAGGGTTATCAAGATTGATGGTCGGTGGGGCTACCTGATCGCGGATCGCAAGGATCGCAAAAATCCCCTCGATCGCGCCAGCCGCACCCAGCAAGTGACCCGTCATCGACTTGGTCGATGACATTGTTACTTTGCCCGCATGTTCACCCATCATCCGTTCTACAGCGCCCAGTTCAATCGTGTCGGCCATCGTGCTGGTGCCGTGCGCGTTGATGTAATCCAGATCTTTCGGCTCAAGCCCCGCATCCTCCAACGCAGCCCTCATCGACCGCTCGCCACCTTCGCCATCTTCGGAAGGCGCCGTGATATGATAGGCGTCGCCCGACATGCCATAGCCCAGCACTTCGGCGTAAATCTTGGCACCGCGCGCCTTGGCGTGTTCGTATTCTTCCAGCACGACCATACCCGCACCCTCGCCCATCACGAACCCGTCGCGATCTGCGTCATAGGGGCGGCTTGCGGCCTTGGGATCATCGGCACGCTTGGTCGATAGCGCTTTGCAGGCGTTAAAACCGGCAATGCCAATCTCGCAAATCGTCGCCTCGGCCCCGCCTGCGATCATCACATCGGCAGCGCCGTATTTGATGATCCTTGCTGCGTCACCCATCGCGTGCGCACCCGTCGAACAAGCCGTCACAACCGCATGGTTGGGGCCTTTAAAGCCGTACCGAATGGCGATCTGACCCGAAATCAGGTTGATCAGCGCGCCAGGCACAAAGAACGGCGACACGCGGCGCGGCCCTTTTTCCTTAAGCGTAATCGCCGTTTTGGCAATCGAGTTCAGCCCACCAATACCAGACCCCGCCAAGACGCCCGTGCGATTGCGTTGCGCATCGGTTTCCGGCTTCCAGCCTGAATCTTCGACAGCTTGCTGCGCCGCAGCCATGCCGAACAGAATAAACGTATCAACTTTGCGCTGCTCTTTTGGCTCCATGTAAGTATCGGCATTAAACGTGCCGTCGGTGCCATCGCCGTGCTTTACTTCGCAGGCATAGGTCGTCGCATAGCCTTCGGGGTCAAATTGCGTGATCGGCCCAGCGCCCGACTCGCCATTCAGAATGCGCTTCCAGCTTTCTTCGACACCATCAGCCAGCGGCGTGACCAACCCTAATCCTGTTACGACAACTCGGCGCATATTCTGCCCTTACTTTTTTGGGTTTCGTTATGCCTGTGATACCGCAGGCATGTGCAAAGGGGCAAGGGCTGGGGTGCAGCGGATTCCCGCCCCTCGAATGCAAAAACGGCGCCCCGTGGGACGCCGTTTCAGTAATACTATCTGTGAAAGCTTAGGAAGCTTCGGTGATGAACTTAACTGCGTCGCCAAACGACTGGATCGTTTCGGCAGCATCATCAGGGATTTCGATCCCGAATTCTTCTTCGAAGGCCATGACCAACTCAACGGTATCAAGGCTATCTGCACCAAGGTCGTCAATGAACGAGGCGTTTTCAATTACCTTGTCCTCTTCCACACCCAAATGCTCAACTACGATTTTGCGCACACGATCTGCAACGTCGCTCATGTTTATTCCTTACATAGTGCTGGGCTTTCACCCGTTTCGCGTTGCCCCGCAGGGCGGCTCTTTTACCCCGACTTAGGGGCGAAACCGACTGCGCGCGCACGCGCCTTCCGGCAAATCTGCGCCCCCTTTAGCAGAGATTTCCGCCAAGGCAAACGCTTTCAAGTTCACGAAGCGGTCGTTTACAACATGGCCATCCCGCCATTGACGTGCAAGGTCGCGCCCGTGACATAACCCGCCTGCGGACTGGCCAGATACAGTGCAGCTGCAGCAATTTCTTCCGGCGTCCCCATACGACCCGCAGGGATTTGCGCGTTGATCTTGCCTTTCTGATCATAGCTTAGGGCATCCGTCATCGGCGTGGCAATAAATCCGGGCGCGATGCAGTTTACCGTGATTCCACGACTGGCGACTTCGTATGCAATTGATTTGCTCATCCCCACCATGCCCGCTTTGGATGCGGCATAATTCGCCTGCCCCGGATTGCCCGTAGCGCCAACAATAGACGAGATGTTGATTATCCGGCCCCAGCGCGCCTTCATCATTCCACGCATAACCCCGCGACACAGACGCATTGTGCTGGTCAAGTTCACCTCGATCACCTGCGCCCATTCTTCGTCAGACATCCGCATGAACAGATTGTCACGGGTGATTCCGGCATTATTCACCAGCACATCAACCGATCCCATCGCCGCAATCGCCTGCTTGGGCAGATTGGTCACGGCTTCGCCGTCGCTCAGGTTACAAGGCAGCACATGCGCCCGCTCACCCAGTTCAGCCGCCAGCGCCTCAAGCGGCGCGACCCGTGTGCCGCTTAGGCCCACCGTCGCTCCAGCACCATGCAGTATCTTCGCGATTTCGCCGCCGATACCACCGGAAGCCCCAGTGACCAACGCATTCTTTCCTGTTAAATCAAACACTTGCTCTTCCCTCTTTATCATTCATCTTATGAATTAAGTGCAGCCGCAGCCGCCACAACATCCTCGGGCGTGCCGATCGCGCGCGTCGAAATATCACGATTGATCCGCTTGATCATCCCCGACAGCGCCTTGCCTGCGCCGATCTCCCAAGCCTCGCTCACGCCCTGCGCGCCCATCCAGATCACGCTTTCGCGCCACCGCACAGATCCCGTGACCTGTTCAACCAGCAGCGCGCGGATCGTATCCACGTCACTGATCGCTTCCGCCCGCACATTGGCAACCAAGGGCACGCCGGGCGCGGACATCGCAACGTCGGCCAAAGCCTGCGCCATCACATCAGCAGCCGGTGCCATCAGGGCCGAATGAAACGGCGCGCTAACTGGCAATAGCATCGCACGTTTCGCGCCCTTTTCCTTGGCGATCATCAAAGCGCGTTCCACTGCCGCCTTGTGGCCTGATACAACAACCTGCGAGGGGTCGTTGTCATTGGCCGCCTGACACACCTCGCCTTGTGCAGCCTCGCTGGCGACAGCCTGTGCTGCCTCGAAATCCATCCCCAGCAGCACCGCCATCGCGCCAATACCTACCGGCACCGCCTCTTGCATGGCCGCGCCGCGAATACGCAACAGGCGGGCCGTGTCAGCCACGCTTAGCGCCCCGGCCGCTGCCAATGCCGAATATTCACCCAGCGAATGACCCGCCACGTAAGACGCAGCCTGGATCGTCACGCCCTCGGCCTCAAGCGCGCGCAGCGCCGCCAAAGACGTGGCCATCAGTGCAGGTTGCGCATTCGCCGTCAGTGTTAAATCCGCAATGTCACCCTCCCAGATCAGCGTGGACAGCTTTTCCCCCAAGGCGTCATCAACCTCGTCAAAAATCGCCCGCGCGCCGGGATAAGCATCGGCGAGCGACTTGCCCATGCCAATGGTCTGCGCGCCCTGTCCTGGAAATACGAATGCCCGCATCGCGGTCTCCCCCTTAATTTGTCTCGTTTTGCAATTGTTAGCCTGTCCCTTGCGACACAACAAGAAAGTGCGCGCATGCACAAGGGTGCGCGCATGATCGCCAATTGCGCGCAGTCGCGGCGCAGGGTTGACTGCGCCCAACACCACAAAGGAAAGCTCATGCCAATCACCAACACCGCCAGCCGCTACGGAAGCGTCGCCAAAGGCTTTCACTGGCTCACCGCCTTGCTAATATTGACGGTGGTTCCCCTTGGGATATTCGCCAATGACGCGCCGTTTGCGACGGATGCAGAGCTAACCCGCAAGGCGCTGCTATTTTCATTGCACAAAACCTTCGGCGTGGCGATTTTCTTCACGGCCCTTGCGCGCATCCTCTGGGCGCTAACGCAAACCAAACCCGCGGGCCTTCATCCAGATCGCAAAGCCGAGACA
>JBLHNX010000012.1:0-18882 GCA_047622125.1 Paracoccaceae bacterium
CGTGCCGCGAGGGCATTTGCGGGTCTTGCGCGATGAACATCGACGGGATCAATACGCTGGCCTGCATTTACGGCATGGACGATGTGAAGGGTGATGTGAAGATCTACCCGCTGCCGCATATGCCCGTCGTCAAGGATTTGATCCCTGACCTGACACATTTTTACGCGCAACATGCATCGGTTAAGCCCTGGTTGGAGACCAAGACCAACAAGCCCGCCAAGGAGTGGAAGCAATCCATCGAGGATCGCTCGAAGCTTGATGGTCTTTATGAATGTGTGATGTGCGCGTGTTGCTCGACTGCGTGCCCGAGCTATTGGTGGAATGGCGACCGTTTCCTTGGACCAGCAGCACTTTTGACCGCAAACCGCTGGATCACCGACAGCCGCGACGAAGCGACGGGCGAGCGTTTGGATGATCTTGAAGATCCATTTAAATTGTATCGATGCCACACGATCATGAACTGCGCCAAGACCTGTCCCAAGGGTTTGAATCCTGCCAAGGCAATTGCGAATATTAAGAAAATGATGATCGAACGGGTCGTCTAGGACCGCCAGCGACGTTTGAATTGAACCAAGGGCAGTGCCATGCGGCGCTGCCCTTGTTGTTTCGTTCCCATGATTTTGCCAGCCGGGCCGTCGCGCGTCAGGCCATCAAAACGCCCCAGAAGGATGTTTTATCAGCAAGGGCGAATCCGGCATTCTTGCGATAATGGCCCTGCAACTCCACGGTATCGCCCGCCACCAGCGCAGCCATCGTTTGCGTCTGCACACCGCTGCGGTCGTCGGAAGGTGACGCATCCGTTTCCAGAAAGCTTCCGTTGATTTCGTCTACGCCATTGCGAACCAGTCTGATCTGAATGCGCACGTCGTTTGATGCGTCCTTGCGAAAGACAATGCTGCCACCAAACAGATATGTGCCGTCGACCGGCGCGGTGAATAAGTTCGTCGATGTATCAAACGCGGCTTGGTCGTTGGCCTCGGCCTGATTGATTGCGATCTTGATCCACGCATTCGCTGCCATGGCATTATCGTAGTTTGTATACCCTTTGAAACGGGGCCGTTGCGGCTGTTGCGCAATTCCCGATGCAGGGTCGATAAGAATGCCGTCGAGAAACGAACTGCCATCGGCCGATACGGATAGCCGCAGGTCCGTGCCACCAAAAAACCCGAACAAGGCATTGGTCACATAGCCTGTCTGAAGTGCGAGGCCCGCGTCGGCCGTATCCACAACCCTGTTCATCGACTGGATCACACCATCGGTTCCGCCAGACGCGACATCGACTGCGTCCCACAAGGCGGCAGGGGCACGCACGACGAAAGGCACGGCTGCACTTGGTGTGGCGTTCAGGCCAAACTGGTCAATCCCAGCGAGGGACTTGAACGGCGCAATCCATGCGCTGCCATCGAACACAGCCAAAGTTGTGCTACCCGTGACCCAAGCCCGCCAGCCGGTCCATGGCACTTCGAAATGCCATGCTCCGGCATCGAACAAGGCGATCGCCATGTCATGACCAAGCCAGTCGCCAGTTGCATTTTCGGCCACGATATGGCGATCCCCGTCGACCGCACCGCTCGGCGGCACCGTTCTGTCGCTATCCAGCACCATCAGTTGAACGACTGTATCAAGTTTGCGCATCCCCTCGTTGTGGGTGACATGCTTTTGCGCTTGGGCGGGTTGGATGTAGGGAAGGTCGAGAAAGAATGAGGATTGAGACATTTTGTGCACCTGAAAATGGACGATATTGGCCTCGCATACTTGTCCAGAGTGGTTAAGCGTTCACAAATGGCCCGCGCGGTCCTAAACTGATTTCAATACGCTAGGTCACACGCCGTCCGGTTGAGTCGGGGTCTGTTTTCAGGTATTGGAGTTGTGCCATTCGCCCGTTTTTATTCATGATTTGTGGGCATGTAGCATGCGGGCAGAACGAACTATTCAATCGAAGGGTCTTGCTATGATTACGCCGGTTTTGTTGTGTGGCGGCGCGGGAACCCGCCTTTGGCCACTGTCGCGCAAATCCTATCCCAAACAGTTCGTTCCGCTGATTGGCGACGAAAGCTTGTTTCAGGCCTCGGCCAATCGTCTGATTGGCAAGGGGTTCGCTGATCCGGTTGTCATCACCGCGTCGGATTTCAGGTTTATCGTGACCGAGCAATTGCAGGCCATAGGTGTTGATCCCGGCGCGATCCTGATCGAGCCCGAAGGCCGCAATACTGCCCCCGCCGTTCTAGCCGCAGCCCTTCATGTGGCCGCAAGCGATCCCGATGGCCTGCTGCTGGTCGCGCCATCCGATCATGTTGTGCCAGACGCGAAAGCGTTCCGCGACGCCGTAGCGGTCGGTGTTCCGGCCGCGCGTGACGGTCGCATTGTTACCTTTGGGATTACGCCGGACCGCCCCGAAACCGGCTATGGGTATCTTGAACTTGCCAAGCCGCCGGCGGGGCAGGGGCCGTTCGATTTGTCCCGATTTGTGGAAAAACCCGATCCCGACGCGGCGGTTCAGATGCTGAACGCCGGATCGTATCTGTGGAACGCAGGGATATTCCTGTTTTCGGCCCGTACAATCATCGCCGCATTCATGCAATTCGCCCCCGATCTGATGGCCCCCGTCAAAGCGGCCTACGACGGTGCCGAGGTCGATCTGGGGTTCTTGCGGCTTGCGCCTGACCCTTGGAGCCAAGCCGACGATATCTCGATTGATTATGCCGTCATGGAGCGCGCCGGTAATCTAAGCGTCGTGCCATTCGGGGCGGGCTGGTCAGACTTGGGCGGCTGGGATTCAGTCTGGCGCGAGGCGGGCCCTGACGCCGCAGGTGTCGTGACGTCTGGTGCGGCCACGGCAATTGATTGCGAAGGGACTTTGCTGCGTTCGGATAGCCCATCGCTCGAAGTGGTGGGGCTTGGCCTTAAGGACATGATCGTCGTGGCAATGAACGACGCGGTTCTAGTTGCGCCAAAATCGCGCAGTCAGGACGTCAAGCTTGCGGTTGCGGCGCTGAAGAAAAAGGGTGCCTTGCAAGCGACGACGTTTCCGCTTGATCACCGGCCTTGGGGTTGGTTCGAAAGTCTTGTGATCGGTGGCCGGTTTCAGGTTAAACGCATCCACGTCAACCCCGGTGCGGCCCTGTCACTGCAAAGCCATCATCATAGATCCGAACACTGGATCGTCGTCGAGGGTACGGCAAAAGTCACGGTTGACGAAGACGTAAGGCTGATCTCGGAGAACCAGTCGGTCTATATTCCGCTTGGGGCAGTCCATCGGTTGGAAAACCCCGGCAAGGTGCCAATGGTTCTGATCGAAGTGCAGACCGGCAGCTATCTGGGCGAGGACGACATTATCCGCTACGAAGACGTCTATGCGCGCGGTCAGGGGGCCAAGGGGTAGGCCCGATGATCATCTGCCACAGCCGCAAGTTCGTCTTCTTTTCGTTCCCCAAGACGGGCTCGGAATCCCTGCGCGATATGTTGTCGGACCTGAACGAGGAAACGGTCACGTCCTATAATCAAGCAACCGTGGCATCGCCTTGGTATTCCCACATGTCCCCCGCCGAGGCCAAGTCAGCATTTACCGCACGCGGGCTGAACATTAGCGACTATTTCACATTTACGGTCACGCGAAATCCCTATCCGCGCATGGTCTCTATTTACGAAATGGTTATGGCCGTGGACCGTTCACAAAGATTATTGCGTGGGATCGGGCTACCGGCCAAACCCTTTGAAAAATGGCTGGCGGGCACGCAACCTGACGGTGCTGGGGGTGGTGGGCGCAACCATGATCGATGGCGCAAATTCGGCACATGGTCGACGCAGAACTGGATTTCGGGGCCCGATGGCCGCCCTATTGTCGATAAAGTTCTGAAATTGGAACACCTGTCTGGGGACCTGCCAGCAGTTTTAAAAATCTTGGATGTGCCGGTTCCCGAAACACTTGTTCATAAGAACCGACGTGTGTCCAAGGACTGGCATAGCTATTACGACACCGCCACCCGTGCATTGGTTGCTGAGCGCTATGCGTGGGATCTGGACACCTACGGCTACGGGTTCCAAGACTAATCTTTCGCGTCGTCCTTTGAGACGCGTTTGCGCGTCATGGCCGCGCGCAATCCATTGATCCCACCACGGCGCAAAAGCCGATAGGCGTCCCCATCAATGATTGCAGGCGGCAGGCCCAACTCGCGATAAATGATCAGCGACGATAGGGCGTTTGTGACATAGCTTGCCGTCGCAATTGTAATCGCGGCCCCGTTCATTCCGCCAAATGGCCCGTCCAGCGGCACCAGCAACAACACCCCGGCACAGGACAAAAATCCCCCGCCGATTGTGACGATAGCGCGGGCGCGCTCCAAGCGGGACATGGTCATCAACAACCCGACCGGCCCAAAAATAGCAAAACTGGCGACACCGGCGATAAGGATCAGCAAGACAGGATAGGCCGCAGTGAAATCAGGCCCGAAAAGCGCCAGAACTGGCCAGCCGATGATCGCCAAACACATGCAGGCAGTGCCTACCAGAATAAGGAACAGCAGGTTGGCCTCGGCGACAGCACGGCGAAAATCGACACCGGATGGATCACGCGCGAATAGCACAGCAAAGCGCGGACCAGCAGTCAAGCGCACCGCGTCCGCGACCAGTTCGATCATTGCCGCGACCCGTTTTGCAGCCAGATAAAGCCCCGCTTCAACCGCGCCCAGCAGCGAACCTATCAAAAGTGCGTCGGCATTTTGCGACAGGATGCGCGCCAATCCGACAATCCAAAGCCACCCAATAGTCCGGCGCTCGCTGCCTTGCATGACTGGCACGGTTTCAGGCCCATTCAATGCACCAGCATTTTGACCACTCTCCACCTTGGGTCCGCGCGCAATGCGACGCGCCAGTGCCACCGCCATGATAATCGCGACACTTGCTGTTCCAATCGCAAACCCTGCAGCCGCTGCCGCGGCGTCCAGTTGCGCCCAAAGTGCGAACCCCGCCGTCAGTATTAGCGGCACGCCCACGCGGTAGACCGATGTTGAAAGGACCGCAGTGACCAGATCGTTCGTGGCGCGGTAGCCGTTGGCCAAAAGCTGGATCATTGCCGAGGCAGCAACCATGATCACCAAAAACCAAGGCAAGTTTGGTGACGTATAGATCAGATTGTTCGGAGTGAGTTGCGCGCCAACCCACAACAGTGCCGCCAACACCGCCGTGCCACCTGCCGCTGCCAATAAACCGCGCATTAACAACCGGCGAAGGTCCGCGATACGGCCCTGTGACCAAGCGGGTGCGCCCAGCCGCAGCATCGCGGATGCATAGCCCGATGCGACCAACCCCGCACCCAATGTGGCCATCGTGATGATGTAGAACGTGACGCCAAAGTCCTCGGCGCTGAGGACCCGTGCGAGCCAAAACGCATAGCCGAGCCAGATGACTGCACCTGCAACGCGCAGACCGAAAGCCGTCAAGGTTCTTTCTAGCATAACCGCCTCCGGCCTGTCAGTGTGCAATACAACTATCCCGTGTAGTACCCACTGCGCAACCTGACACTATCCGGTCGAGACCCTGCAATGTATGTTTCAGACGAACTGGTATTTCTAGAGCTTCAAAAAACCGGATGCAGCCATATAAGGCGCGTTCTGGAAACCTATGTCGATGGGCATAAGGCTGGCAAGCACAACGCGCCGCCACTTTCGGTGATGCACGATACCCGGCTCAAGATTGGATCGGTGCGCGATCCGTGGGATTGGTATGTGTCGCTGTTCACCTATGGGTGTGATCAACGCGGGCAGTTGTGGCACACGACAACACAGCGCGATTTCAGCAGGTTAGGGTGGGGGCGCTACCCTTTGCGTGCCCTGCGACATTACGCAAACCTGTTGAAGATGGACACCGAGGGATGGGCGCGCCTCTATCGCGATCCGTCCGATGTGGGTGCATTTCGCGAATGGCTCGCGCGAACGCAGGATCCGGCGTGGTTCATGGACATGCAAGAAGAACTGTCGTTCCATCCTGCAGCGCGCGTCTATGGGTTGATGACGACGCGCTTTGTCAAAGTGTTTTGCCGCAGCTCAAGACAATTGCTTGAGCGCCGTGGGCTTACCGCTGCACAAATCAACGACGCCTGCTTTGTCGATATCTTTGTGCGCAACGAAGACATGGAAGTCGGACTTGCTAGCATTTTCGCCCAGCTGGGCCGCCCCGAATTGGACGCCGACAACCTGCGCGCGCTGGGGCGCACGAATACGTCGAACAGGACGCGCGATTGGCGCCGCTTTTACGATGACGCCAGTCGCGATCTAGTCGCGCGGCGCGAAAGCTATCTGATCAACCGCTTCGGTTACACCGCGCCGCCCAAGCTGGGCGATGACCCTTGAGGGCTATTACAAACCCCGCCGATGATCGGATCGATGCCAGCTATCAGCTGGTGTTCGTTTGCCTTATCGCCGCCGCCGTCTTCCTAAGCGCAATCGGTCCGGTTGCGATGCTAGCGATTGCCGTGGGCCTGCCGCCTGCTGCGATGCTGGTGATGGGACGGACACACCTTGATCGACTGGTGATCGTGTTGCTGATCAACCTGTTGTTCTGGCTGGCCTACGCCGTAATTTGCGGCGCGGTCACCTTGCAAGAGCTTGTGAATCCAGCGTTTTATGCGGGCAAAGGACGAATATTTCTGACGTATATCCCGTTCGTGACCCTGATGGCCCTGTCGGTCAGGCACGCAACGCTACGCGCAATCGACATGATTTTTCGCATCTTTGCAGCCGTGACCCTGCTTGCGGTCGCAGCCAATGCCGCGGGGGTCTTGCCGGACGCATTGTTGCGGCGCGAAGGGGTGGTGCTGTTGATGTCCAGTCACCATTCTGCCGGCTATTTCTTTGCCTATGTCGCTTTGTATTTCATCGCGCGTATCCTGCCAGCGTGGGGTGGGGCCAGCCGTTGGGATATGCTGTTGGCTGGCGCAGGTCTGCTTGGGCTTTTGTCGACCAATTCACGCACCGCATTGCTTGGCGTCGTTCTGGCGTTGGTTCTGTATTATGCAGGTCGCATTCTTGTGCCGCGTGTTATCTTTGCGGCTTGTGCCTTGGCGGTTGTGACGGTCACGTTTGGGCCGCCGGTCTTGCAGGCCACCAACCCACGCCTTGCAGCCAAGATCGCCGCGATCAGTGATCCTCGAACGATGGTCGCCGCGAACACCGCCGTCCGCTTCGTGATCGAGGCGGACGATCCGGTCCCGTTTTCTGACGAGCTTGAGAACCGGCAATCCAATAATATCACTGTGCGGCTTTATCTTTGGACGATTGCGCTCAAGAAGTTCGTGCAAAGCCCAATTCTGGGGATGGGGATGATGCGCTGGACCGATCAACGCCATAGCACCACCTATTCCGAAATTCCGGGCGTTCTGCGCATTTTGACAGACTCGCGCGAACGCGAGATCGGTGTTGGCAATGCGCACAATACCTACCTGATGTTTCTGGCGCAAACGGGTCTGGTTGGATTGGCGTTGATCCTGACGTTCTGGATCGGGTTGGTCGTGCGGCTAAAACGGATCGCCACTCGGGCAAAAACCTATGGCGATTTCGACATACAAAAACTGGCGATTGCCGGACAGTTAATGGTTTTCTTTGTGTTTGGCGCAGGGCTTACGGCACATAGTTTCGCGGCCCCGTCGATCGGATTTTTGCCGCTGATGGTCGCTGGTGCTTTGCTGTCTGCCCTGCGCGCAGAAGTCCCACAAAAGCAAGCCGAAAACCGCGCGGCGTATCAAAGTGATGCGACCAGTTCCATCAAGGCGCGCGCCGATCTCTCCCAAGTATAAAGCGCTGCGCGTTCGTGCCCGCGCCGCACTTGTTGTGCCCGCAGTGCCGGCCGATCCATAAGGTCGCGCAAGTGCTGGGCAAACCCCGCGACGTCCATCGGCTGTGATGCCAAAGCAGCGTCAGAACAGACGTCGCGCAGGGTTGGAATATCTGATGCGACAACAGGGCAACCACAGTGCATCGCTTCAAGCGGCGGCAGCCCGAACCCTTCGTGCAACGATGGAAAAATCAACGCGGTCGCGTTCTCGTAGAGGGCGCGCAATTCGCCGTCTGACACACGGCCCAAGTAACTGACATGTGCGGACTTTGGCAGGTTGGCGTTTTGGAACATTGCGGCGGGCGCACCGCCTGCGACGACCAGCGGCAGCCCGGCAGCCTTTGTCGCATGAATTGCGGTGGCGATGTTCTTGTGTGGCGCAAGGCTGCCGATGGTCATCGCATAGCCATGGCGCGCCAGTCCGTGTCGCGCCAGAACGCTTGGGTCTGCGCGTGTCCGCAAGATGTGGTCGGCACCGTTGGGCAAGACCTGCGCTTTACCGGTCGGAAACACCCCCAACTGCTCCAGTTCGCCGTGCGATGTTTGTGACACAGTTGCCAGCCCTGCCGACCTGCGGGCCAGAACCGGTAGGGCAAAACGATACCACAAACGAAACCCCCACCCATAGCTTTCGGGCGTGGTGTAGACCTGAGCGTCGTGAATCAACGTCACTTGGTGGCGCCGAACCAACGGACCAACATTGCATGGATTGAACAAGACCGCGTTGCCTGCCGCACGGGGCAGCGTTGTCTGTTCCCAGCGATTGCCACCACCTGTTCCGGCAGGGATGATATAGGGCGCAATGGGGTCGCTGATCTGATCCATCAGAACCCCGTCAGGCACCAAAACGCGCAACCGTTTGGGGGCATCGGGATCGCCCGCATCGCGCAAGCGCACCAGCGCCAAGATCAACTCGCTTGCGACCCTGTTAACACCGCGCGCTGGGCGGGTCAGGAACCGCCCGTTGATTGCCAGATCAGTCATATCAACGTCACGCGATTGGTATCGAAATGCGCCATCGCGAGTGTTGGAAAACGACGCCCTGTCAAGGTTTCAAGATCGTGCAAATCTGCCGTGAACATCTCTGCCAATTCATCATAAAGACGACGCGGGATGACAACGGGCGCGTCTGGCGCGGGCTTGTAAAGCAGCCGCAGAACCAGCGGGTGCCGTTTGATCCGCCCGACCAATCCGGACAGCCCCATGTCGCGCGCAGCGCGCGCACCGCGCTTGGCCAATCGCGCCAAGACCGGCGCGCGGGCCGCGCTCTGGGCATTCACGCGCCCCGCGATCGGCAGCGCTGTCAGGACAGGAACCTCAAGAAAGGCAAAAACGGTGTTTGCGAACCCCTTGGCGTCGGTCAAAAGATCATCATAGACGAATGTTGCGATCCGATTGGGCGGGAATCGCGCCCAATAGGGCCGCAGGGCCGATCCATAGAGGCCTTTGGTGACGATATCGTAGCGACGTTCTGCGACGGCGGTTTCGAAACCCGCCCCTACCAGCCCCGAGCGTTGCAAGAACCTGAACTCGGACAGGGCGCGCTCCATTGGTTGGCGCAAAATGGTCATAAGCCGCACATCAGGCAGCGCTTCGGCGATACGTGCTGCCGCGATTTCACAATAAAGATAGTCATGGCTGAATTCACCCGTGGCGAGCGTGCCTGCGGGTGCATTGGCGAAATGCGCTGCATACCACGGCGCGCCACGATCAAAGTAGCGATCAAAATAATAGATATCCTTGATAACCGGCACGGAGATCGCGGGATGACCGCGCATGACCTCATAAAGCCAGGTCGAGGCCGATTTGGGTGGGCCGATATATAAGAAATCTGGTGCCATCCCTTAAGTCGCCCCGACCGGCAGGCGCGCACGAATCTCGTCCCAAAGCGGGCCGGCCATTGCGGTGACGCGCGCGGCCTCCTCGGCGCTGAGCAGTTTTTTCCAGTAGGTGTTAAAACTGGCCGGATCGCGCGACACGTCATGCGCGCGGGCTGTTTTGGGCTCGGCGCGCAGCTGGCTTGTTTTGGGGGCATAGGTCGCGGCGATGCGCGCTGCGGTGCGCGCGCTCCATGGCAGGTCAAAGGTGGCATAAAGACCCTTGTAAACGCTGACAGGCGCGGCAATTGCCCGATCAAGGTCCAGCACGACAAGCGGCGCGTCATCAGGGCCACGCGCGTCAAGATCGGCCAGAACCTTGGCGTAAAGCATCACCCACATCGCCGCAGCATTGCCCACATGGTCCGACTTTGGCGGGGCCAGCGCAGCCTCGGGCACACCGTAGCGTTCGATGCCGGTGGTTGCAGCACGCACCTGTGACAGGTCCATCCCCCAGCCCATGCGCTTGAAACTTGCAGCCGTCGCCCAAGGGTTGCGCAGGGTGATGACAGCGCCAATGCCGTGAACGCGCGCCAAACGTCCGGTCATGAACGCCGCGAACGGGTCCTTCCAGATGACATGCGTCTTGAAAGGGTCCAGCCGCGCGCGCCGCCACGTGTTGATAATGCGGCCGCCGGTAATCCGCTTGGCCGCGCCGCGCAGGCCGGTGTCATTTTGGAATAGCCCCGATTTAAACCGCAGGTCCCGCAGGCCCTTGATCTGCGTGACGGTCGCATCAATGCGGGACGCGGCTCGCGGGTCGTCGGGGCAGTCAATGTGATCGAAATAACCCGATACCATACGCAGGCCGGCGTCGCCGTTCAGCGGTTCGTGCAATGTGACAACACCGGCGGGCAACGCCAAAAGCCGCCCCACCACCGTCGTTGCACTGCGCGGCATCCCCGTCACCAGCGTAAATGGCAGCGTCGCGATCATAGGTCGTTCATCCCATAGCCCATGCGACCCGCATCTGGCCATGTGAGCGCCCAAGCCAAAGCGCGCAGCGCAAACGGCGCGTCCAAGGGGGCAGCTGGTCGGATTTCTGTCCAGCCGCTGGCGTGACGGTCAGGGTTTCCGGCAAGGCTGTGTGTTGCGTCAAGATCGACTGCACGCTCCTGAAACGTGACGCCGGGGTGTACATCGGCGGCGATGGCGGCGATCAGCTTTGCAGTTTCGCCAGCTGGATCGGCAGTAAAAGCCTCGTAGCGTAGCCGATGAACCGGAACGCACCCTGCAAGGCGCGCACAATTGCGATTGCGTAACCGCCAACGCAGCGCGCTTTTCCAGACCGGCTGCACCGGCATATCCGCTTGCTTGGACGGGTCAAACTTGGGGCGGGTCCATGCCTTGGCCACGGCCACCGGATGGCGCACAAGATGCACCGCCCGCAAATCTATACCGGGCACTTTTGACAGGATCAGCGCCATCGTCGCCACCTTGGAGCTATCGACAATCACCCGCGTGCCGGCCTGCGCGGCGATGGCGTGGTAAAGATCGCCCAGCCACGCCAGATAGTCCTGAAACGCGGGCAGGTCATCATAGGCCCCGGCCAGGACGGCACCAAAGTGCCGCGTCTGGTTGAACCGCTTTTGGTGCGCCAGCATCCGGCGGCCGGTTTCGGGCCCTGCATCAATCCGCGCAAGGATTTGCGACCAGAACGCGCACCGATCAGGCGGGCGACCACACGAACAAAGGCCGGGGTCTTCATAAAGGTCGATCAGCAGGCGGTAAGTCTCGTTTACTGATGTGACCCCATCAACAGCACCTAGAACCCGATCAAGAACGGTCGATCCGCTGCGGCCCGTTCCGCCAATATATAGCACAGTCAAAGGCGTCGTGTGGTGTTTAGACAGCACTGGCAATATCCGCTGGCAAGACGCTGACCCCTCAGACCTAGGCTTCCCCCCACGAGGCGCAAAGCCTGCTGTGGTTGTTCCTTACCCTAGAAAATTAAACCTTGAGTTGCAAACAACCAAGTGAACCGCGATAGTGGAACCCAGTTTGGTGGAGCACCGCGCGGTTACAATCGGAAAGGAATCCTCACGCATGAGCAGTGCCAATCCAGAGGCAAACAGGGGCTACGGTCTGGCCGCTGATACGATAAATATCGCCGGTTTCATGAGAACGCTGTGGATTGGGAAATGGATCATCTTCGCGATGATAATCTTGGGCACGTTGCTTGGCGGCTATTTGGCGTATTACAGGGCCACGCCGAAATTCACCGCTGAAACCGTCGTCATTCTGGAAACGCGGCAGAATCAGGTGGTTGATTTGCAAAGTGTTGCGACCGGAATTACCGGAACAGGAAGTGATATCACCTCAGAGGTCGAGGTGCTGCGCGCGCGCACGTTGCTGGGCAAGGTTGTTGACCGGCTTGACCTGATCACGGACCCCGAGTTCAATCAAACACTGCGCGAAACAGGGTTAATCGCCCGACTTCGCGAAAGCATGTCGTTCGTTCCGTCGACAACCCTGCGCGATCCCGAACCGGTGCAAATTCGCGATTCCGTCGTCGCGTCGCTTTTGCGGGCGGTGAGCGTGCGCAACCTGCCGCAAACCCACGTCTTTCGCATTTCCGTTGAAACCGAGGATCGCCAAAAATCAGCATTGATCGCCGATACAATCGCCGCGATCTATATCAGCGACCAGTTGGACCAAAAAGTGCGCGCGACCGAGGACGCTACCACATGGCTGGCCACACGCGTGTCAGAGCTGCAAACAGCGCTTGAGGAAGATGAAGCCGCGGTGCGCGACTTTACACGCAACACCGCGCTCGTTTCCTTTGAAACCCTCGCCGCGCTTGAAAGGCGGTTGAAAGACCAGCGGGACCGCCTTGCCGTTGCGCGGCTGCAATTGGCGGACGCGCAGTCGGTTCTGGCGCTGCTTGCAGGTGCGTCCGATACCGCGACCAAAGCCGCCATTCTGGGTGATGACCGGATGCAGGCGCTTGCCGTGCAGGATGATCCTGACGGGCTTGGCGCGGCGGCGGTGGGTGATTTCGTCGCCCAACAGATGCGCCAGTTGGAACTGGGCCAGACCCGGGCCGCAAGCCAGATTGCCGCTTTGGAAAGATCAATCGTAGAGAACAACGCGCAGATTACCCGTCAGGGTGACGATCTGATCGCGCTTCAGCAGCTGACCCGCGAGGCCGACGCAACGCGGCTTCTTTATGAATACTTTCTAAGCCGCTTCAAGGAAACCTCGGCGCAAGAGGGCATTCAACAAGCCGACAGTCGCGTGCTGTCCAGTGCGGTGGTGCCTAACAGACCAAGCGCGCCCAACAAGCGGCTTGCATTGATGCTGTCGGGCGTTCTGGGCGGGCTGTTCGGCGTGGGGTTTATCGCGTGGCGCGAGGCCCATAATGACACCTTCCGTGATGTCGGGCAGCTTGAAGCTTTGACCGGCCTGCCAGTGCTGGGCATGGTTCCGATGATCCCCATCCGGCGCAGAACACGGCTGCTGCATTACCTGCAAAGTAAACCAACGTCGGCCGCCGTTGAAGCGATCCGCAATCTTCGCACGTCGCTGCTGTTGCCCAAACATGGCCCCCCGCCACAGGTGATCCTTTCCGCGTCCTCGCTTCCCTCGGAGGGAAAGACGACCAATTCCATTGCCTTGGCGCAAAACCTCGTTGGCATCGGCAAAACGGTGCTTCTGATGGAAGGCGATATCCGGCGCAGTACGTTTTCCGAGTATTTTGACGCCGAAGGCCACAAAGGGCTGGTCAGCGCCACGAGGTCCGACGCGGTTCTGGATGAAATCGTTTTGAAAGACGCCAGTTTCGGTGCTGATATCTTGCTGGGTGAAACCGCCGATATCAACGCCGCCGACTTTTTCTCGTCCGCTGAATTTGCGGCGTTTATGGACGCGGTGCGGACCCAATATGACTATGTCATCATTGATAGCCCGCCCGTGCTTTTGGTGCCTGATGCCCGCATCCTTGCGCGCTATGCCGATGCGGTGATCTTTACAGTTCACTGGGACAAGACATCGCGGCAGTCGGTTGTTGAGGCCCTGCGGCTTCTTGCGAATGTCGGGCAGACCGTAACCGGCTTGGTCCTGAGCCAGATCAATACGCGCGCCGCCAAGGCCTATGGCTACGACATCTACGGATATGGGCGTGGCAATCGTTATCACAACAATTGACCGCGTGGCACGGGCAGGGCGTTAGGTCTGCGCCCGTTCTAGCCGTCGAAGATCGTCCTGCAGATAGGCCGGCGCGACGTCTGCCAGATAGCCGGTAAACTGACGACGAAACCGTTTTGCGGAAAACTTGCGCGCCCAAGCCATCGTAGCTTCGGGGCTGATCGGCGTCGGGTCAGCCTCGAAATCTTTGATTGCGTCGGCGACAGCATCGACAGTTTGGGCGTGGAAAAACATACCCGTCTGGCCTTCAACGATCGTTTCGGTCGCCCCCCCCTTGCCAAAGGCGATGACCGGACGCCCCGACATCATGACCTCAAGCGGCACAATGCCGAAATCTTCGATACCGGGAAAAACCAGCGCCCTGCAATTGCGATAGTTGGCCTTGAGGGTCTTGAAATCGACGCGCCCAAGGAACGTGACCGTTGGGCCCGCGCGCCGTTCAAGGTCGGCGCGTGCAGGCCCGTCCCCGATGACCACTAGTGGGCGCCCCAGACGCGTGCATGCATCAACGACCAGATCGGGCCGCTTGTAGCTGACCAGTTCACCTGCAACCAAGTAAGGGCTGTTTGGAGCGGCAGGGTCAGGCATCGGCGATGGCGCGAACGCGGCGACATCAACTGGCGGATGAATGACTGTAGATTTGCGCCCCCATGCCTTGCTGATCCTGCGGGCGACGAATTCCGAATTGGCAATAATGTGATCGACGCGCGCCGCACTTGCCATATCCCATTGCCGCAAGGACGGGGCAAACAGCGGCATTGCCAACCGCGCCAGCCGTCCGGCCTGTGCTTGATAGGCCCAATACTGGTCCCAAATATAGCGCATGGGCGAATGGACATAGGAGACGTGCAAGCAGTCGGGGTCGGTAATCACCCCTTTGGCCGGTCCCGCCTCGGATGATATGACCAGATCGTATCCGGTCAGATCGAACCCCTCTAATGCACGCGGCATCAATGGCAGGTATTTCTGGTAATGCCTGCGGCCTCCGGGAAGGCGCGCGATAAAGCTTTCGGTGATACTGTGACTGCGCAGGCGCGGCGACAGATTTTCGCGGATTGCCACATGCGTGAACAAATCCGCTTCGGGAAAAATCTTGCACATCTCCTCGATTACTTTCTCGCCGCCACGCATCCCCACCAGCCAATAGTGAACGATCGCCACGCGCATCGGACCTGAGCCGTTCAAGCGAGGAGGTTTGGAAGGGAACGCAGCCTCGCGCATCATGCGGGTCATCGGCGCGCCTACTTGCCCGTCCGCTGGACGACCGCACCAGCCGTCTTGAGCATCAGTACGATATCGAACCAGATTGATGAGCGGGTTAGGTATTCCACATCCATCGCCACCCGCGCGTCATAGCTGACGGAATTTCGCCCCGACACCTGCCACAATCCGGTCACGCCGGGCCGCTGCGCCCGATAGGCCCACAGGCTCTTGCCATATTTTGCAAGTTCGGCGCGCACGACGGGGCGCGGACCGACAAAGCTCATCTCGCCCTTTATCACGTTCCAGATTTGCGGAATTTCGTCCAGCGATGTCGTGCGAAGGAAGTTGCCCAGCCGTGTAATGCGCGGGTCGCTGTCCAGTTTAAAATCCCGCTCCCATTCAATGCGGGCCCTCGGGTTCACGTCGAAATGGGCGCGCAATGCGGCGTCTGCGTCTGGCATCATGGTGCGCAATTTCCAGCATTTGAAAGCTTTACCATGCTGGCCAATCCGGACCTGCCCAAAAAAGCCGGACCCGCCATCGCAACGCACCACGAGATACAACAGGGCAATCATCGGGCAAAGGATCGGAAGCAGCACCACGGCCACGACCAAATCGAAAATCCGTTTTGAAACAGGGTTCCCGCGTAAATTCCCGGATCGACTGGCGCGCGCTGGGAAAAGGTTCCCCCGCATAAATGCGTTGGTCTTTCCGATATCCATGAACATCCCCCCAGATATGAAGCCCCGAATCCGCCCAAGAACAGTATGGCTTGCACGATTGTGACGAGGGTGGTCTTGCGCGGTTACAACAACCCTTGATCAACATTATGATCATTCACTCTACTTAAGATTGTGTTAAGAAGCATAAGAATGGGGCGACCGGAAGATCTGCGCACTCTTGCCAGCCCTGACAGGCCACAAGAACGACTCGCCCCATCCCGGGGCCTTTCAGGGAAACAATTTCATTAAGGTAACACGGGGGCTGACCCCGAATGTGGCTATTGGTCTAGCCGAATTTGGACAGGGACCCACCAACCGCCGTCGCAATCGCCAAGGGGCTATGGCGGGCCTGAACGAATGCAGTGGCGTTAGCACATAGCGCTTTTTGCAGATCAGGGTCACTCGCGAGGCGTTCAATTTGTGCTGCGATTTCAGCGGGCGTTTCTGCCAGCAAAAATTCACGATCCGGCCCAAGTTCCAACCCCTCAACCGCCTTGGCGCTGGCAACGACGGGAAGGCCGAAGGCGATTGCCTCCAGTATCTTCAAACGCGTCCCGCCACCTGTTTGCAACGGCACGATTGCGACAGTCGCTCTTTCATATATCGGGTCTAGCGAGGCAGGATTTGCGACAACCGCGATCTCGCGGCGCGCCTTTGCCGCTTTGACAATAGATCGGTGTGGTGCACGCCCGGCAAGCGTCAGCGTCGCCGGTGGAAATCGCGACGAAAGGGCCGGGAACACCGCCGAGATCAAGAGCAGGGCTGCCGCGATGTTGGGTTCATAGTTTAGATGTCCGACAAAAAGCACGCGTGGCACCCAAGGGTCAGATTGCGCAGGCCGGGTCCGACAATCGGGCGCAGGGTTGGGCACAACAGTTACATTACAAAGGTCGGGCGCGATCTTGCGCAACCGGGTCTTATCCGCGTCTGAGCATACCCAAGTGACCGCCGCTGCCTGCGCCACTGACGCCTCGTAGGCGCGCGCAACTGCCCATCGCTTGCCATAGCGCAATGGCGCGAGTGTGCGAAGAAACGCGCTGCCTTTGTTCTGGTCGATCTGTTCGCGCAGATGGCTTTCGACGTTGTGCAGATCAAGCGCGACCGGCACCCCAAGCTCTTGCAAGGCCAACACAACCTCGCCCAGATAGACTCCTTCGACAGTCACCAAATCGGGTTCGTTTGCCATGATGTCGGCGACGACGCGGGATAGGACGGCGTGATCAAGTGCTGCACCGACAAAACTTGGCCCGCGCCCAGGATGCCATCCCGCCACCTTGCCATAGGCCTGCACATAAAGCGTCGTCACATCGCCTATGTCGGATAGCGCGCGCGCAAGCGCCTCGTTTCTAATGGCAGCGCCTGATTTTGGTCCCCGCGGCATCTCGAAAAGGACTTGGCAAATTTTCATGCGGCCACGGCGCTGTTTCCCGAGGTCATTCATCAGACGTGGCGTGACCATCCAGAGCCCCGATCACGTCTTGACGGGCGGCGAACGGCGCAGCCCATAACCAATCCTCTTGGCGTAAAGGTATGCGCGCAGTCGCGCGCGAACGCTGGCAAGGGGCTGTTCTCGGACAAATATGACTGCGTCCGAAACACGCCCCGCCCGTAAGCAATGCCGGATATAGCCTCGACCAAGGTGGTCAATAAACTCGGGGTAGCGGTCACACAGCGCCTTCATGCAGCGGGCCCGCTCGGCCGGATTAACGCGTCCAGTTGTATTGCCCAATTGTCCAGCCGATTTGCCGAAATGGTCATGGACGATCACGCCGGGGTTGGCCGAATACCAACCGCGCCTGTCCGCCCGCCACAGGCGGCATGCATAATCGGTGTCCTCGTTAATCGACAGGGATGTATCAAGTTGACCGATCAAGTCGGCCGTATCGCGGGTCATCCAAAACCCCATGCCAAACCCGAACGTCTTTCTGTGGGGCGGCGCATTTGCTGCGATATACCCTTCAGCAAAACGAGCCTTGGCGGCGTCGATATTCGGGGGGCATGACCCGTCCGACAAAATATACGAGGAAAATCCATAGTCCGCGCCGCGGCTTGCGGTGTTTCGAATATGGGCAAGGTATTGCGGTTCAAGTTCGTCGTCGTCATCCAAGAAAGCAAAGATGTCGCCATGGGCCGATGCGATGCCTAGGTTGCGTGCAGCTGACACACCACTCGCGCCGCGCGGCATCCGTTTTATTCTTAGACGAGGATCATCAAGTTGTTGCAGCGACACCGTTGCAGGGATTTCGCTGTGGTCATCCACGATGATAATTTCATCATTCTCCCCACCACTCGCACAGGCGGATGCCACGGCGCGCCTCAGGAAATGCGGCCTGTCTTTTGTAGGAACGATGATTGAAATGCGCGTCAAAATGGACTGGTCATTCTAGGCTGCTTGATTTCAATTTTAGTTGCTTGACTGGAGGCTAGAGTCAACCCCCAAGGCGGCGGCGTCAAGTCAGCTAACGGGCATGCGGCGGTGATCTTCGTGGCGCAGTCTATGGGAATAACCCGTACTTTGGATGCAAAATCTGATGACCCAAATTGCTCAATCTTGTGGGGTGATTGATGCAGCTGTCACCAATGCCAAGTGCGTCCTTATCTGCCCAAGACTACCGCCAAGTGTGGCGACATGTTCATTCCGCTGCTTATGCCGTTGTTCAGAATGGCGCGGTTGCCTTGCCACGGGTTAAAAATTTTACCGTTTGATAAAATTTTCATTTGTGCCAACATGCATATCAGACTTACCGACGGAGTAGACATGAACAACACATTCACCCCAGGCGTAGTGCCCGCGCGTTTAGGCACTGACGAGTTGCAAGAGAATTTCACCGATCTTCATGCACCACTTTCTGGTCATGAAGCCGCCGTTGCGGCGGATCGCTGCTATTTCTGCCATGATGCCCCCTGCGTTACTGCCTGCCCGACGGACATCGATATCCCGCTTTTCATCCGACAGATCAGCACCGGCACCCCAGAGGCTGCTGCGACGACCATTTTTGACATGAACATTCTGGGCGGCATGTGCGCCCGTGTTTGCCCGACCGAAGACCTTTGCGAGCAAGCCTGCGTGCGCGAATTGGCCGAAGGGAAGCCCGTCGAGATCGGGC
>JBLHNX010000013.1:0-18108 GCA_047622125.1 Paracoccaceae bacterium
GTGGATTCATCCCAATAGGTCACCTGACCTTGAGGCGGGTGAGCCAGCTTTTTGATCGCCATGTCGGTGAGATGAGCCTTCATTCTAGTCTCTTTCTAGTCACATAAATCGAGAGTATAAGGAGGGCCTTCTATGTTCAAGTATGAATGCGGAAATACAACTTTTATACGTAATTACAATGATTTACGATTCAATATGTTCAGTCATGCTTTGCTATAATAACCCGTACTATAATAACTTTTAATCAGTAGGTCTCCGGTTCGAACCCGGACGGGCTCACCACTTTTTCTTTGGCTTAGGCCGACCGTAACCGCGCAACCTGTTGAAGGGGTAAGCGTGGGGTAAGCATTGTGTGTCGTTCTTCTTTGCGATTTGCAGATGGGTGTTTCAGCCTATCCTGATTGTGGGAGGACGGCACGGGCCATATCAGGCTCGGAACGTTGCAGCGATCAAAGAAGTGGCTTGATGTCATAGACTTGCTGGAGACGGGTTCCCACGTTGAGAACACTTCTGAGGCGGCAGCGAGGGCTTCTGAAAGGGACCTGAAGTGTGCTTTGGACGATCTTTTCTTCCAGTTTGTGACTAAACTTCCAGTCAAACTTCTACTTCTGGCGCGGGATTTCTTTGCACGCCTGTCTTGCTGATCGCGAGACTACTATCTGAGCCGGGGAACTTGCCAACCATTTTGGCATCGACAAATGATTTGGAAGAAGCAAAATCTAAGCCAAGACAAGATTAACGATTTCACGCGTTACGCGTTCAAGAAGCTGAGGTCCGAGCTTGGACGACGCCGCGCTTCAGCTTGAGCACATTGTCACTTGTCTGCCGCGCGAAGCGGACGGGCAGGGAGATGAACAGCTGTCTACAGTTCAAGCCGAGCGCGAATTGTCCATACTTGTTTAGGCAGCAACAGACGTTTCTGCCCAAAGAGGCGACCTTTGTTTAAGGCTCTGCGTTTCGATGTGAGAGCGGGAAGTTGGACTCTCGGCATAGTTTGCCCTCCTATCCTCCCACCACGCCCAGACATCAGCACCGTGCTGGCATTTGAATATAACACAAAAGGCAGACGGCAGCTTTCTGATTGCGGAATTGGTGTTTTTTCGCTGCGGGGGCATCAGGTCACCTAGAGCCCAAGCGGACTGACGCCGCGCGATCTGTCCGTAGATTTTTTTCTGCATGAATTTTAGACACCTCAGTCCATTTTTTCATCATTAAGCCTTTAAATGGCTCGATCATCGCGCCCGTGGCCCCCGCGCTTGCACCGGTCATGAAACGTGTTCACGACTCTTCCGACTAGAACACCATGAGAGCCAATTGACACAACAGCTTCCCATAGCACCGACGCCAGCATTCCAAAGGGCGCGTGGACACCTTTTGATAAGTGCGACCCACGATCAAGACGGTGTCAGTCGCCTGAAGGACCTACGACAAGAAGGGTCATACAGATCCATTTTTCCCCGACCGCAAAATGGAAACCTTGAAGCCGTCATCATCAATACTGCCGGCGGTGTCACGGGGGGCGACAGGTTTTCGACAACAATATCAGCCCAAGAAAAGGCCCGTATCAGCGTTACGACGCAAGCCGCAGAACGCATCTATCGCGCGACCGCGTCGGAGGCGGGTCGCATGAATACCAACCTGTCAGTCGCGAAAGATGCCCAGCTCCTTTGGTTGCCGCAAGAGACGATCCTTTTCGAAGGGTGCCGTCTGGATCGCAGTTTAGAAGTTGAAGTTCATTCAAGTGCCAAGTTTCTCATGCTCGAACCCCTGGTTTTTGGTCGAGAGGCGTCAGGCGAGAACCTGAGATCTGGCACGCTGAGAGACCGCGTTTCCATTTCTGTGGGCGGGCATCCTATCTATCTTGATCGTGTCCAGATGGAAGGCGATCTTGCGGCAATGCTGACGCGACGCGCCATTGCTGATGGCGCACGGGCCATGGCCAGTCTTGTGTTGGTCGATCCCGCAGCAAAAGACTTGCTGATCGCGTGTCGGGCCCTTCTGCCCCAACTCGGAGGGGCGAGCATGTTAGCCGACAATGTTCTCGTCATGCGCCTGATTGCCGATGACAGTTTTGCGCTGCGGCGCGCCCTTGCGCCGATCCTCACGCTTTTGACAGACAATGCCGTGCCTAAGAACTGGAGACTTTGACCCATGCAATTGACCCCTCGTGAAAAAGACAAACTGTTGGTCGCCGTTGCCGCCCAAGTGGCCCGCAAGCGCTTGGCCCGTGGAGTGAAGCTGAACTACCCCGAAGCAATCGCGCTTATCTCGGATGCGGTGGTCGAAGGCGCCCGCGATGGTCGATCCGTCGCCGACATGATGGAGGCGGGCGCGCATGTTATCACCCGCGCCCAATGCATGGATGGCATCGCCGAGATGATCCGCGACGTTCAAGTCGAAGCGACCTTTCCCGATGGCACCAAACTTGTCACCGTCCACAACCCCATTCGCTAGGAGCAGCAGATGATCCCCGGAGAGCTTTTCCCCGCCGATGGCGACCTGATCCTGAACGAAGGCCGCGAGGCGATTACGTTGATGGTCGCAAATACTGGTGACCGTCCGGTTCAGATTGGCAGCCACTATCATTTTGCCGAAAGCAATGCCGCCTTGGATTTTGACCGCGATGCCGCCTATGGCCGCAGGCTTGATATCGCCCCCGGAACAGCCGTGCGGTTCGAACCGGGCCAGCGCCGCGAAGTGAACTTGATCGAGATGTCAGGCGCGCGCCGCGTCTTTGGTTTCAACAACAAAGTCATGGGAGATCTCTGATGGCCACGACGATCAGCCGCGCCGATTATGCCGCAATGTTTGGCCCCACGGTCGGCGACAAGCTGCGCCTTGCTGACACTGATCTGATTATAGAGGTCGAACGCGATCTTACTGCTGAACGCACCAATGGTGGTAATGGCCGAACCTACGGTGAAGAGGTCAAATTTGGCGGCGGTAAAGTGATCCGTGACGGGATGGGGCAGTCGCAAGCCACCCGTGCACAGGGCGCGGTTGACACCGTTATCACCAACGCGCTGATCGTGGACCATTCCGGTATCTACAAGGCGGACGTTGGGCTGAAAGACGGGCGCATCCACAAAATCGGCAAAGCGGGGAACCCCGATACGCAACCCGGCGTTGATATCATCGTCGGCCCGGGGACCGAGGCGATCGCTGGCGAGGGACGTATCCTGACAGCCGGCGGATTTGACAGCCATATTCACTTCATTTGCCCACAACAGATAGAGGACGCGTTGCATTCCGGCCTGACGACAATGTTGGGCGGAGGCACTGGCCCCGCGCACGGCACATTGGCGACAACCTGCACCCCTGGACCGTGGCACATCGGACGGATGCTGCAAGCGGCAGACGCATTTCCAATGAACCTCGCGTTTGCAGGCAAGGGGAACGCCAGCCAACCCGATGCTTTGATCGAAATGGTTAATGGCGGGGCTTGTGCGCTGAAGTTGCACGAAGATTGGGGCACCACGCCAGCAGCGATTGACTGTTGCTTGTCGGTTGCCGACGACATGGATGTGCAGGTGATGATCCACACCGACACATTAAACGAATCCGGCTTTGTCGAAACCACCGTGGCCGCAATGAAGGGCCGCACGATTCACGCCTTCCACACCGAAGGCGCCGGCGGCGGTCACGCACCTGACATCATCAAGATCTGTGGTGAAGAACACGTCTTGCCCTCCTCGACAAATCCGACACGGCCCTACACAGTGAACACCCTTGAAGAGCATCTTGATATGCTGATGGTCTGCCATCACCTTGATAAATCCATTCCCGAAGACGTAGCATTTGCCGAAAGCCGGATCAGACGCGAGACAATTGCCGCTGAAGATATCCTGCACGACATGGGCGCGTTTTCGATCATCGCGTCCGACAGTCAGGCGATGGGTCGCGTGGGCGAGGTGTTGATCCGCACATGGCAGACCGCTGACAAGATGAAGAAACAGCGCGGGCGTTTGGCCGAAGAAACAGGCGATAACGATAATTTCCGCGTGCGGCGATACATTGCAAAATACACAATCAACCCAGCAATTGCCCACGGTATCAGCCACGAAATTGGCAGCATCGCACAAGGCAAACGCGCCGACCTCGTGTTGTGGAACCCTGCGTTCTTTGGGGTCAAACCCGAGATGGTCTTGATGGCCGGCACAATCGTTTGCGCGCAGATGGGCGACCCGAATGCGTCAATTCCAACACCGCAACCCGTCTATTCACGCCCCATGTTCGGCGCGTTTGGGCGGTCCGTTGAACACTCTGCCGTTTGTTTTGTATCTGCGGCGGCGCAAGCAAATGACATTGGCAAGACGCTCGGACTCGCCAAGCAAACGGTGGCCGTGCAAAATACCCGCAACATCGGCAAGTCGGACCTAATCCTGAATACTGCAACGCCCCATATGGAAGTGAACCCCGAAACCTACGAGGTCCGTGCGGACGGCGAATTGCTCACTTGTGAACCAGCAATGGAATTGCCGATGGCCCAGCGGTATTTCTTGTTCTGATGGCTGACCATACCACCCAAATAATCCGCAAGGCAGGCACGTGGTCGGGCGCGTTTGATCACTGCGTTTTGACTTACGATGACCGCTTCTTGCGACGCAAAGTCATTACGACGGCCCGTGATGAAACGCTGCTGGTTGACTTGGCACATACAACCTCGCTCGATCACGGCGATGCATTCGAACTCGCTGACGGTCGCTTGATCGAAGTCATCGCGGCTAAAGAGGCATTACTACAAATCACCGGCGACTTGGTGCAACTTGCGTGGCACATCGGTAATCGCCACACCCCGTGCCAGATCGAGGCCGACCGTCTGTTTATCCAGAACGATCCGGTTATCGGCCACATGTTGGAACACCTTGGTGCTGTCGTCACCCTTGTGCAGCAACCCTTCACCCCCGAAGGCGGCGCTTATGGTCATGGTCGCACCCATTCCCACGAACACGTTGCGACGGCCCATGACCACGAACACTGACATCTTGACCCTTTCGCAGCTCCTCTCGCCCGCCTTTCCCGTCGGTAGCTTCGCCTATTCCCACGGGTTGGAAACGGCAATCGACGACGGTGCGATCAGCTCAGCCGCAACACTGGAAGCATGGCTTTTGGACCTGCTACAATTTGGCAGCGCGCGCTCTGACGCTGTCCTGCTGAATATGGCTTATGAGGCGACCGATGACGCTTCCAGCAAGATCGACGCCCAGGCCCGCGCCTTTGCAGGCGCCGCTGAACGCCTTCGGGAAACTGATTTGCAAGGTGCAGCATTCTGCGAAACGGTTCAGGCCGTCTGGGGCATTGATCTTGGGCGTCTTTGCTATCCCATCGCAGTGGGTCGCGCCGTAGCAGCCATGGTGCTTGACCCACAGCTCGCAACAGCGATGTACCTTCAGGCATTCACAGGAAACCTAGTAGCCGCTGCGATGCGGTTGGTCCCGCTAGGCCAAGTTGATGGGCAAAAAGTGCAAGCCGCCCTGAAGCCTCACTGCGCTGCCATTGCAAACCAATGTGTTGGAGCGACCTCGGATGATCTGCACGGCTGCACATGGGCGTCCGACATCGCATCCATGCGCCATGAAACCCAGTATTCACGCGTCTTTCGGTCGTAAAAGGAAACCCAATGACATCTTCAAACGGACCCTTACGGATCGGCATCGGTGGCCCTGTTGGTGCGGGCAAAACGACCTTAACCGCATCCCTTGCGAAGCTGCTGCACCCTCACCTGTCCATTGGTGTCATTACCAACGACATCTACACGCAAGAAGACGCCGAGGCGTTGATGCGCATGCAAATCTTGCCCCAAGATCGTGTGATCGGCGTAGAAACCGGCGGGTGCCCACATACGGCAATCCGTGAAGACGCTTCGATCAATCTGGCGGCGATTGCAGAAATGCGCGCCCGCCATGCAGATCTTGAAATCGTGCTGATCGAAAGCGGTGGTGATAACCTCTCGGCGACCTTCAGCCCCGAATTGGCGGATGTCACCGTCTACGTCATCGACGTCGCCGCAGGCGAAGAAATCCCCCGCAAGGGTGGCCCCGCCATCACCAAATCAGACGTCCTCGTGATCAATAAAACTGATCTGGCCCCGCATGTGGGCGCGTCCCTTGATGTGATGGAACGGGATGCAAAGCGCATGCGCGGCGACAAGCCGTTTGTGTTCACCAGTTTGCGAAATGGCATCGGTGCAGATCAGGTCCTAAGCCTGCTTTCCAATATCGGTGGTTTCGACGTGCCCGCGACTTAAACCGCAACTTGGGCGTATAGCGTTTCGCGATCGAGCTCTTCGCTGCGTTTGTTGAATGCAACCTCACCGCGTTTCATCACGGTGAATTCATCGCCCAGTTCGAAGGCGAAATCAAAGAACTGCTCGACCAGAATAATCGCCATATCACCCTTTTCGCATAGAATGCGGATCACATTGCCGATCTGCTGAATGATATTGGGCTGAATACCTTCTGTCGGTTCATCCAACAGTAGCACTTTGGGCCGCGTAATCAGCGCGCGCGCGATCGCCAGTTGTTGCTGTTGGCCGCCGGACAAATCGCCGCCCCGACGGTCCGCCATCTCGTGCAGGACGGGAAACAATTCATAGATGTGGCCGGGCACAATGTGGTCTGCCTTATCCAGACACGCAAACCCCGTCTGGAGGTTTTCGACAACTGTCATCATCGGGAAGACTTCGCGCCCTTGCGGCACATAGGCGATGCCCGCCTTGGCCGAATCAAAGGCGTTCAGATGGTCCATCGGTTTGCCATCCAGCAGCATCGTGCCCGCGTCATAGGGATGACGTCCCGCAATCGCCTTCAACAGGCTGGTCTTGCCGACCCCGTTCGTGCCCATCACGGCCGTGACTTCCCCCGCTTTCGCGGTCAGTCCTACCCCGTTCAATATCTGACTTTGACCGTATTTCAGGGTCAGGTTTTCGATGCTCAACATACTCTAGCGCCCCAGATACACGTCAACGACGTCTTGGTTTTTGGTCACATGATCCAATGATCCCTCGGCCAGAACCGAACCTTGGTGCAAGACGGTCACCTTACAATTCAGACGACGCACGAACTCCATGTCATGTTCAACGACCACCACAGCACGGGTTTTGGCCGCTCGCACCAACAAGTCAGTCGTGTGTTCGCGTTCTGACGGCGACATGCCGGCGGCAGGTTCATCAACCAACAACAAACGTGGGTCTTGCGCCAATAGCATTCCAATCTCGAGCCATTGCTTTTGACCATGACTCAGTGCGCCGGACGTTTGATCCAGCGCGTCGGTCAACCCGATCTCATCGCTGATCACGCGGACCCGCGTTTCCGCATCATCCGCCCCGCGTCTAAACAACAAATCGAACGGACGGCGCGGGTTCTTGAGCGCCATGGCGATGTTTTCACGCACGGTTTGCGCTTCGAACACCGTGGGCTTTTGAAACTTGCGTCCAATGCCTTCCTGCGCGATCTGGCTCTCGCTCATCCCCAGAAGCGACACTGATTTTTCACCCCAGATCACCCGCCCCTCGTCAGGCTTTGTCTTGCCTGTCAGGATATCCATGAACGTGGTTTTGCCGGCCCCGTTCGGGCCAATGACCGCGCGCAACTCCGGCTCACCGATCTGGATCGACAGGTTGTTTATGGCTTTAAATCCGTCAAAGCTCACGCTGACGCCAGATACCTCAAGAAGGGTGCTCATGTCGTGTCTCCTTTGCGTTTCTGCAAAAGATCGAACAAGCCGCCGATGCCTTTAGGAAAGAACAAGGTCACAGCAACAAAAGTCAGGCCAAGCAGAACCAACCACCAGTCTGTCCAGTTGATCACGTAGAACCCTAAATTGATGTCAGGCGCGCTGCCGCCTGTGAACCATGACGACATCAGCGACACGACCGCCGCACCAATCACCGCGCCATACAGCCGCCCACGACCGCCAATCGCGACCCAGACCGCAAGGTAAATCGACGCAATCGGGGCGATCTCGGCGGGGTTGATAATGCCAGCTTGCGGGTAATACAACGCGCCCGCGATGCTTGCGACAATGGCGGTGATCGTAAAGACGAACAGTTTGTAGCTCTCGACGTGATAGCCCAGAAATCGTACACGCGCTTCGTTATCGCGAATAGCCCGGATAACCGACCCCAGCTTGCCCGAGACGATCCACGCAAACAAAACGTAACCCGCGCCTAGCGCGACAGCAGACGCCCAGAAAAACCACAAGGATAACGTGGCTTGTGACACCGCTTCGAGACCTGGGATGTTTTGCAGCCCCGACAGGCCGTTGTTGCCACGTAAACCTGTGTCGTTCTGAAAGAAATACAGTGACAACGCCAAGGTCATCGCTTGGGTCAGGATCGACAGGTAAACGCCTGTGACGCGGCTGCGGAACGCAAGCCACCCAAAGACCAATGCCAGCAGACCAGGCACCAGAACGACGGCCAACAGTTGCAATGTTAGCGAATGGGTGAAGGCCCAGATCACTGGAAAGTCCGAACTGCCGACAACTCCAAATATCTGCGTGCCGATGGCGTTGGTGATTTCATCCGGTGTGGACGGTAGCACGCTGTTTTCGAGTGAGATCACAACGATTTCCTCGGTGCGGGCATACATCAGCCACATGCCGATCGCATAACCGCCGATCCCGAAGAATGCGAAATGCCCAAGGCTGAGGATGCCGCAATAGCCCCAGACGACGTCCATCGCGATCGCGACAAGGCATAGGCACAGCGTTTTGCCGAGCGTTTTGAGAAACGAGGTCGAGATCAAAGCCGTACCAGAGGCCTCGCTGAGGATCGTCACCGCGATAGTGAAAACAGACAACCCCAAAAGGAACCATAGAACCGATGGGTTTCTTGCAATGAATGAACGCTCCATCTTCAATCTCCTGCCGCGCGGCCCTTGAGGGCGACGATGCCCTTAGGGCGAAATTGGATAAACAGGATGACGAACAGGATCATGTAGGTTTGTGCGGCCAAGGTGTTGGACGGGTTTAACCATTCGATGCCCTTTTGGCCAAATCCGATCATCGCGGCCCCTGCCAAGGTTCCCCAGACATTGCCCACGCCGCCAACGACGACGGTCATGAAGCTTTGCACAATGTAGTCAGATCCCATCTCTGAGGTGACTTTGGCATAGAGCCCGATAGCCACCCCTGCGATTCCCGCGATTCCGGACCCGAGCCCGAAAGTCATCATATTGATGCGGTTCGGGTTGATCCCCATAGAAGAGGCCATGCCGGGGTTTTGGGTGACTGCGCGCACCTCAAGCCCCAATCGCGTGCGTTTGAGAATGTAGATGATCAGCGCCAAAAAGATCAGGGCCAAGGCGAAAATCGCGATGCGGATAAAGCTGATTTGTATGACGTCGTTGACGACCCACGCCCCGGCCAGCCAGTCGGGGGACGTCAGGGGGCGTGCTTGAGTGCCGAAAACATTCTTGGCGATCTGTTGCAGGGCGATCGAAATACCGAAGGTCGCGAGGAGCGTTTCGAGGGGTCGATGATACAGACGCCGGATGACCAAGCGTTCCATCACCACACCCGCAGCAAAGGTCACGGCAAATGCCAAGGGCAATGCGACAATAATCGACACGGTATAGTTGGGGATGAACAGTTGCACCACGTAGCCTGTGTAGGCGCCCATCATGATGAATTCGCCGTGAGCCATGTTGATCACACCCATCACGCCAAAAGTGATGGCAAGGCCGATGGCCGCAAGAAAGTAGATCGACGCGACCGATAGTGCATCAAGCGTTAGATCAACGGCCTGCGCTGCGGCCACGCGGGTTTCAACAGAGGCAAGGGCAGTTTCGGCAGCCTGTGTAATGTCGCGGTTGGGCTCATCGTAAAGTTCAAAGAAAACATGGTCCGATAGGGCCGCGTCGCGCACAGTATCAGTGATCAACACAGGCACTGTGCCGTCAGCGGCCAACGCCGTGTAGGCCACAGCACGGGTGGCAGGATCATCCATTTGCACCAATGGCAGACCACCGATTCGGCCTTCAACGATATTTGCCTCTAGGGCATTTTTGATGTCGGCGGTGGTTTGGCGCGCGGGTGCAAAGCCCGCATCAACCAAAGCCGCATAGGACTGCTCTGGTTCTATGAACGGATCAAGGATCGCGGCGATGTTGCCGTCCGGCTCCGTCAAAGCGACGCCTGAAAACTTGCTAAGAACTTGGTTAAGGACCGCGCGTGCTTCGACCGAGGTATCAGCGGCAAGACTGTCGATGGCCGCGATCCGTTCTATAGAAGATTGCGCAAACCGTGCGGACAAAAGGTTTGCCAGCTGGACCTTACGAGTTTTTAGGGCTGCGTCTGTTTCACCGTCGATAGACGCCAGCAACGGTGCCAGTTGCGCGGCTTCAGGTCGGCGCGCGATGGATGCCACGGCGGTCTCGCGGCGGGTCAGATCCGGGTCGGACAGTTGGAATTGCACCAGTGCCGTGGCAATCACACGACGCACGCCGCCGTTGGGCTTAAGCTGCGTGAAATCTGCCGAAGGGGCTGTACTTTGTTCGCCAGTGTCTATGTCGGTCAGCGTCAGCAGAGTGCCGGCTTCGCTAGCAATGAAAAATGTACCGTCGCTGCGTTGCCAGACATTTTTGTCGGACCACTGTTCTAGGAAATCGGTTACTTGTGGCAACCCTGACGCGACCAAATCATCCAAAGCCACACCAACGGAATTACGCGACGGGCTGGCGATTTCTTCGGCGTGGGCTTGCAAAACCGGTTGAAGAGTTTGGGCGGATGCGGCCAGCGTCGCGCCTAGCATCATCATCAAGGCAACGAAGACATGGCGCATAATGATCTTTCGGCATTGAGAAATAAAACAGGCGCACGAAGTATCCCCCGTGCGCCCGAAACGTGTCTTAGTAGTTCGAGGTCAGCTGAATACATGTCTCGGTCTCGGTGTTATACATACCGCAACCCAGATCCTTCCAATCAGACACCAACACGGCGGAGTCTGGAAGGAAGTCTGTCCATGCATCGCCGGGAACTTCCGACGTTTGAGAGATGATATCGAACTGGCCGTCTGCCGTGATTTCACCGATCAAGACAGGCTTGGCGAGGTGGTGGTTTGGCAACATAACTGCCGTACCACCCGTCAGGTTCGGGAATTCCTGCCCGTACATCGCTTCGCGGACTGCATCCACATCAGTGGTGCCAGCCGCTTCGACCGCAGCAACCCACATGTTGAAGCCAATGTAGTGGGCCTCCATTGGGTCGTTGGTGACACGGTCTTCACCTGCAAACGCCTGCCAGCTTTCGATGAAGGCTGTATTGGCGTCAGATTCAGCGGACATAAAGTAGTTCCAGGCCGCCAAGTGCCCGACGAGGTTGGTCGTGTCGAGGCCCGAAAGCTCCTCTTCGCCAACAGAGAACGCAACAACGGGAATGTCATCGGCAGAGATTCCAGCCGCTGCCAGTTCTTTGTAAAAGCCGATGTTGGCGTCACCATTGACCGTGGAAATCACGCCAACCTGCTTGCCGTCTTCGCCCAAGGCCACAACATCAGCTACGATTGTTGCCCAGTCAGAGTGGCCGAACGGTGTGTAGTTGACGAAGATATCTTCGGCAGCAATGCCGTTGTCTGTCAGATATTGCTCAAGAATGTTGTTCGTCGTGCGGGGATAGACATAGTCCGTGCCCAGCAGCGCAAATTTCTCGACACCAAGCTCCTCTAGGAAGTAGTCCACCGCGGGGATCGCTTGCTGGTTTGGCGCAGCACCTGTGTAAAACACGTTCCGAGAGCTTTCTTCGCCCTCATATTGCACAGGATAGAACAGAAGGCCGTTCAGCTCTTCGATGACCGGCAAAACAGACTTTCGAGAAACCGATGTCCAGCTGCCAAAGATCACGTCGACCTCCTGCACGGTCAGCAATTCGCGGGCCTTCTCCGCAAACAAGGGCCAATCGGACGCAGGATCAACGACAACAGCTTCTATCTGACACCCCAAAAGGCCACCAGCTGCGTTCTGCTGCTCGATGAGCATCAGCATGGTGTCTTTCAAAGTTGTCTCGGAAATGGCCATCGTGCCGGAGAGAGAGTGAAGCACACCAACACTAATTGGATCGGTGCATTCAGCGAGTGCAACGGTGCCTGCCGCGGACAATGCCAGCGCGGAAAGAGATGTGAGCAGAGTGTTACGAATAGTCAAAGGATAGACCCCCTAGATTTCGCTGCGCACCCAATCAAGCTGCTAGGCAAGGCCAAGTCAGAATGATATGCGGATTTCGCAGCTCTTTTGTTGCAGCCATGCGAGGGTCGTTATCTGCCAGGATTGCACCCTCGCGTGGCATTGAAGTGCCCTTTGCAGGACAAACAGACCTTTGAACTTGGTGCGCAAGAGATGAAGCGATATCGAGCGTTCAGTGTTCGACACGGGCGCACTTGATGAAAAATACATCCATTCCGAAGTGACCGCCTAAAAATGAAGCGAAAGCTGAATGCTGCAGCGCGGCAAGACTATGGTGTGTCACCGCATCCAATAAATTTATTGGAGGGATCTTGCGTTGCGACGGCGTAAAAGAAATTTGCGCGTTGCTAGCAGTCTGAGATGAGCCTCAGCCACCAACGATGGCGGATTCCCATCTTGTACGGATGGGGCCGCAATTCAAAAGCGGTCGCTAGCTCGCTAAATACCAAGCTCCGATTCGCCCGCGAACTGTGAGTTCGATGTCTGATCCTTGCTGAGGCCTGCATGAATGACCGCTTCTCAGGCTGCGCGGCGGCATCAAATTTCTTGGTCCTGCGGCATTTCTAGCGCTACGAGCGCATAGAGCGAGAATTTGACACTTCCGAAATGGGCGGCGGTCTCAACGGGCCGCCGCAACACATGCGTTGAAACGCTCTGCTGGGGTTTCGTATCCCAGTGTCTTTCGCGGTCGTTCGCTGAGCAGTTTGACGACAGTACTCAGCTTTGCTTGATTATGTATCGACAGATCGGTGCCCTTTGGAAAGTGCTGTCGCAGTAGGCGGTTGGCGTTTTCGTTTGAACCGCGTTGCCAAGGGCTGTGGGGTTCGCACAAGAACACTTCGATATCCGTGGTCAGGGTGAACTTTTGATACCCTGTCACGAATATACTGGTCTGGTTGTTAATGTCGGTGCGGATGTAACCAGTGTGAAGGTCGGCGATCGCGTTGTCGTCGACCCCGACCTTGAATGCGGCCATTGTTCTGCGTGCAAACGCGGCTGGGCGCATTTGTGGGAAATACTGGGCGTCTATGGTGTCACGGCCGACGGTGGCTTTGCCGAATACAGTGTCATGAAAGCATCGCAGGTGCGCCGGATCGGTGTCGCCTTTTTAGCTGAACAGCTGATAGCGCTTCTGTTGATCTGATCGGTGGGATCGTTCGACCTTTCCATTCAATTTGCGTTGAATGTCGTGTTCGTCGCTCGTCATGAAAATTTCCTCCACCCCAAATCAGGAGCTTTACAGGAAGCGCCCGAAAGTTCGGACTTATCTATAGTCAGGGTGAAGGCATTCTAGGTGAACATTCTTATGGCGGATTTGTCGTTCGTTCGAAGACGCGCCGCGGCGTTCGAACCGGCAACCCATTTTTGGCGGGCCAGCACGCGATTGACTAGCATAGTGATGACGGCTGCCATCGCCTGTCGCGATCAACGTATTGTCGCTGTCTTTGACTTGTCGTGCGGAGCAGTTGTGCTTAGCGTTTCGCAGGTAAGGGCCCCAATTGTGCGGTCACAAGGTCGCAACGGGGCAGTTAGACATGATTTATCAGGACGCAACGAAACCGATCGAGGACAGGGTCACGGATTTGTTGGCCCGTATGGGGTTGGACGAAAAGATTGCCCAGCTTCACGCGCTATGGCTATATCTGTCCGAAGACGGACGGCACGAGGTGCGCAGCGATGCATTTACGGGCGATGGCGGCGCAGATGACATCAACGCAGCCTTGGCACATGGCTTGGGCCAGATCACGCGGCCTTTGGGCACCCGAGCAGTTGAACCACGCCAGGGCGTGCGTGCACTAAACGCCTTGCAGAAGTTTCTGGTCGAGGAAACCCGCTTGGGGATTCCGGTGCTATCACACGAGGAATGTCTGTCGGGCCTGATGGGCGAGGGGGCGACGTTGTTTCCGTCGTCGCTGGCTTACGGCGCGACGTGGAATCCTGATCTGATCAAGCAAGTTGGCGCTGCGATTGGTGAAGAGTGCATTTCGGTTGGTGCGCGACAGGGGCTTGCGCCTGTGCTTGACGTTGCCCGCGACGCCCGCTGGGGTAGGACCGAAGAAACATTTGCAGAAGATCCATATCTGACAGGCGTGCTGGCGACGAATTACGTGCAGGGTTTGCAGGGTGAGGACCGGCAGGTCTTGGCGACACTCAAGCACTACGTTGGCCATTCCTATAGCGAAGGCGGACGCAACCACGCACCTGTGCATATGGGTTGGCGGGAATTGAACGACGATTTCATGCTGCCGTTCGAGATGGCGGTAAAACTGGGCAATGCCGGGTCTGTCATGCCTGCTTATCACGATATCGATGGCGAACCGGTTCATGCCTCCCATCATTTGCTAACCGAGGTGCTGCGCAATCAGTGGGGGTTCGATGGTATCATAGTTGCGGATTACATCGGTGTGAGCCTACTGCACACGCACCATGGCATAGCAGCCGATGCAGCCGAGGCTGCGGCGCTGGCGTTCAATGCGGGTCTGGACGTCGAATTGCCCGGCGATGATTGTGCGGCTCACCTGAGTGAAGCTCTTCATCGTGGGTTGGTCACTATAGACACCATCGACGCCGCAGTGCGCCGCGTATTGCTTGAGAAATTCCGGTTGGGGCTATTTGAAAAGCCATACGTCGACGACAATGCTGTTAACCTGGCCAACGGACCCGCCATAGCTTTGGCGCGCAAGGTCGCGACCCAAGCGGTCACGATCTTGGACAACAATGGTGTTCTGCCGCTCGATCCAAAAGCGCGCGTTGCGGTCATTGGCCCAACAGCAGATGATCCGCTGGCGATGCTGGGCGACTATAGTTTTCCGGTGCATCTCATAAATCTTGACCGGCCCGGAAATGCCGACCGGGTTGTCACGCCGCTGGCTGGGCTGCGCGCGGCGCTGGGCGATGGGCACGTGTCTTATGCGCAGGGCTGTTTTATCCTCGAAGAACGCAGCGCAGGTGCTCCCGTTTTTCCCGGTGATGTGGTGGATAATACGACGCTTGATCAGGTATCGCCCTTGTCTACACGCCTTGACTTGATCCCTGCAGCTGTGGCTGCCGCAAGCGCCGCTGATGTCGCCGTCGTATGCGTCGGCGACCTGTCTGGGATTTTTCAAACAGGTACGGTCGGTGAGGGATCGGACGTGGATTCCCTTGACCTACCTGGTGTGCAGCAAGAAATGCTAGCGGCTGTGGTGGCGACGGGCACGCCCGTTGTAGTCGTGTTGACCAGTGGTCGGCCCTATAACCTTGGTGGGATTGAGGGGGAATTGGCAGCGCAGGTTATGGCGTTCTTTGGCGGTGAACAGGGTGGCGGGGCGCTCGCTGATGTTTTGACGGGCGCGGTTGAACCATCGGGGCGGCTAACGCTGTCGGTGCCGCGCAGCGCCGGTGCCGCGCCCTATTACTACAATCATAAATTTAAAGCTTCTGGCACGCCCATCGCCCGCCATTTCGGGAGCCAGTATCCGTTCGGGCATGGTCATAGCTACACCGTTTTCGACTATAGCGATTTGGTGCTCGCAGAAGATCAGGTGGACATCGAAACTGGCACAGTCGCGTTGTCCTTTACGCTGGCCAACACAGGCGCGCGCGCAGGCATAGAAGTGCCGCAGCTCTATGTGCGCGATCGGCTTGCGTCATTTGTGCGGCCCGTGAAAGAACTTAAGGGCTTTGGCCGTGCCCATCTTGCGCCGGGCACGGCGGTGCGGGTGACATTCACCTTGCCGGTCGACATGCTTAATTTCACGGGCGCAGACGGACAACGCGTTGTTGAACCAGGTGAATTCGATTTGATGATTGGCGCGTCAAGCAACGATATCAGGCTTCAATCCTGCGTATACGTCACGGGTGCCCTGCGTACCCTTGAAAGGGATTGGCGGATGCTAAGTAACTTTAACGCACAACTGCTTTGATCCGATTAACTGCGCCGCAACGTGTCGCCAGCGCTGACTGTCGGGCTCAATTCAATGCGTTCGCCTTCGGGCTCGGACGGGTTGGCGTTGCGACGGGCGATAATCTCGGCTGCCTTCTGGCCAATTTCACGACGGCAAGCATCCATCGTAGCCAACTGACGAGGTAGTCCATCCAAAAGCTCGACACCATTAAAGCCAGCAAGACCGATCTGGCTTGGGATATCGACACCTTTTTCAAGGAGATAAAGAAGTCCGCCTGCACCGATCATGTCGTTTGAATAGTAAAGGAAATCTATGTCGGGGGTGCGTTCCAGCATGGCGTGCGTCATTTCGCGACCCTTCGCGAGGGCAGAGCCACCAGAATAGAATTCCTGATCCGCGATTTCGATTCCAGATTTAGCGAGGGTTTGTGTGAAACCTTCGAACCGTTTGCGGGCACGGTGGTCAAGTGGCATCTTGGTGCCAAGAAACCCGATACGCGTGTATCCGGCTTTGATGATTTCTTCGGCCATAATGCGGCCCGCACGGCGGTGCGAAATCCCGACCGAGGCATCGACGGCTTCGCCGTCGACATCCATGATTTCGACCACCGGAATATCGACCTGTGCCAGCATGGCGCGCGATGCTTCGGTATGTTCAAGCCCGGCAATGATCACGCCGGACGGACGCCACGACAGCATCTCGAACAAGACTTTTTCCTCTTTTTCAGGCAGATAGTTGGTCACGCCAACCACGGGCTGAAGGTCTGTTACGTCAAGGGTTTCCGATATCCCCGAAAGGACTTCGGGAAAGACCATATTGCCAAGGCTGGGGATGATAACCGCAACAAGGTTGACCCGCTGGCTGGCAAGTGCGCCGGCAATTTTGTTGGGCACATATCCAAGGCGCTTTGCAGCATCTTGCACTTTTTTTCGGGTCGCCTCGCTGACATCGCCCTTATTGCGCAACACGCGGCTGACCGTCATTTCGCTAACACCGGACGCTTCTGAAACATCCCGCAAAGTAAGTGGTCGTTTGGTTCGCGTTGTCACGTTGTCGCCACCCTCAAATACTGTCCTAGACATTGTTACTCTGGTAGGCACCGCTTGTCCAAGCCAGATGCGTTGCGTTGACCTTGCTCATAAACGCAGGCATTCATCCCGAAGATCGGCCCCGTAGCTCAGCCGGATAGAGCAACGGTTTCCTAAACCGTAGGCCGCGTGTTCGAATCACGCCGGGGTCACCACTGCGCGAGATCAAGCTCTGCGCGTCACACCATGCGGATTACGTTTTTGTCGATCGCCAGCATATACCCGCGTCGCGCAATGTTCTTTACCAACAGTTCGCTTATCATCTGATTGCCCAGCGTATCGCGCAGCCGCTTGATGCGGGTTGCCCCTGCTGCCTCGTCACAGTCCACGGCATTGCGCCCTGAAATAACGCCTTCGATTTCTGCACCTGACAAAACCTCGTCGTCCATACGCGCCTCGGCGAGCACGCTAAGGGTTTCGATGGCGGCCTCGGTCAGTTTGAATTCAAAGTTGTTGAGGTAAACGGTGTTTTGATCACGGCTGATCAACAGCGAATTCACCTCGATCCCTTGCCGTTCTATTTTGCCCATGCGGCGGTTGAGCGCGACCAACATCACGAGGAAAGCCACTGCTGCGATCAGCATCGCTGTGGCAAAGATCAAAAGCACGAATATCACAAAACGATAGCTGGACAGCGTGTCGCTGAACGCGGTGCCCGATTGCGCGAGGATTTCCAGAAGCTTGATTTCTGCATTGCCGGTCAGCGTGTCGTTTTCGACGAACAGTTGTTCAACACGGGCGTTGAACGCATTGGCATCGGGTAGGTTGATGAACAACAATATGGCTGCCACGAGAAGGATAAGCACGATCGCGGCAATGCCCATGGTAACTACGCGGTTGCCCGTCTGGCGTGCCTCAATAGCGGAGGTAGTATTGTCCTGCACTCTCAATCCTCTCGTCCAGACCAGAATCGTCAAAGACGCCCAGCACATTCAAAAGCTGCCAGCCATCCGC